>JBCCSO010000747.1:0-3063 GCA_039199965.1 Chloroflexota bacterium
CCGGTTCAGGTTCAACTGTTGTACACGCCATCGCTGACAGCAAAGCTGCGGCCGAAAGCAGAGTGGTTTTAGTCCATACATTCATGAGGGTATTGACGCACAGGCGCGTAAGAATCATGAGAAATTATTCAGGAAACCGCCTGGTGCTCATGCTTCTCATATGCTGATTCGTTAATTTACGCGCATGAAGAAGTTTAGCGCCCTTGGTTTACTTATTTTTGGATTAATCGGTTGTTCGTTGGAAACTGCACCATTGCCTGAAGCAGAACCTATCGCCCTAGAAATTGCTCAGGTCGAGCCCACGCTCCCACCGGCAACCGCAACATCTATCCCCACGCGAGTGGTTGACCCGATTCCGACTCAAGAACCCACAGCAATGCCAACTGATATCCCTACGGAAATTCCAACAGAAGTTCCCCCAACTCCGACCCTAGAGCCAACCAGTACCCCAACTGAGGAGCCGATTGTAGAAAAAGAAGAAGTAGCTGAAGCGGCCGCCCCCTATTTGCCCGGCACGGAACTGTTTACCTTCATTGCCGGAGAACCGGGATGGTACACGGTTGATGATGATGTGATGGGCGGCATATCTGATAGCCAAGTATCGTTTGTAGAATCTGGACAGCTTTACTTTTACGGCAACATGTCTTTAGATAACAACGGTGGTTTTTCATCAGCCCGATCAGATTGGCAAAAAATGGACTTGACCGGAAAAGACGGCATTTTGCTGCGGGTTAAAGGGGATGGCTTGGTCTACCGTTTGCGTATTCGTACAGACACGGCCGGGCGCGGTGTATCTTACAATGCCTTGTTCCAAACACAGGCAGATGAGTGGTCAATTGTCTACATTCCTTTTGCACAGATGGTTCCTACAGTGCGCGGCTTTGTTGTTGATACGGGCCAGCTAGACACGGCTAACATCGGATCATTTGGATTTATGCTCAGCGACAAACAACCGGGTGAGTTTGAGCTTCTAGTAGACTGGATGAGAGCTGTCTCTGACGAAGAGATTGAGGCGATTCAGAACGGTTAGTTGAATCGTTCCGCTAAATTAGTCATCGCTTTGATGCCTGCCGGGCGGCGCACCGGCAGGTACAGCACCCAAAAACGAATCCACAAATAAACTGAGAGATCAAATTCGGCCGTCCGCACAACTTTAGTTTCCCTACCAGCTGCTTCAAACGCAAAGGTATGCACAAACTTACCGGTAGAGTCTTCCCCTTTAAATGCAAACCGATTGTTGGGTGCATACTCTGTTACTGTCAGCACAGCATTAAACTGCAAGTTTCTGACCGTGGCGGTTGATTTGTATGTCCGGCCGGTTGTCGGCTCACCAGCTCCGCTATCTTCTGGCACAATCACAAGCTCATTGCCCGCCCAATCCCCATGTTTGGTCAAATCAGAGACATAACTAAACACTTCAGATTTTGAAGCGGGCACAACAGTTTTGAACTGCATGCTGGCTTTTGGCATTAGCGCACTACTTCCCAAGCCAAATGATGAATTTCTGGCAGGATAAGTTTTTCCCACGCTAAGCGCATAGCGGCTGGTGAGCCAGGTGTCGTGATGATTAGCCGTCCTTTGTAAACACCAGCCGTTGCCCTTGAAAGCATAGCAGCCGCACCCACCTGATCATAGCTGAGCATCCGGAATATCTCTCCAAAGCCATTCATCTCTTTCTCTATTTTACGAATCAGCACGTCATAGGTGCGATCTCGTTTGGCGATGCCAGTGCCACCGTTGAACAAAATAAGCTGAGCTTCGGTTTCAACCATCTCTTCCAGCGCATCTTCAACTTCATCCGACTCATCTTTAATAATGCGATAGCCGACTAATTTATGACCATTGGCCTCAATTTGCTCACTCAGATAATGATAATTAGTATCGGTTTCTGGGGTGCGAGTATCGCTAACGGTAACAATGGCAAGCGTGATCACCTCATGTTGCCCGGCCGCGATATCGCGGTGTTGCTGTGCACTTTCAAGATTTGGTTCCATATTTATATTCTATCCATGAAACAAAAAAGGCCAATGTCACTGATACTGGCCTCTATATAAATTTAGAATATTATAAGAGTAACTATCTAACTGAGGAGTGTGCCTGCTCGGAAAAAGCGGTTTCATGCCTACTTCCCCCCCATCCGATCCCTTAGGTACCATGATCGAACAAGTTCGGGCCTTCTTCTCAAGAAGAAAGGCTTTTTTGCTTACACTATCAATGGCAAAACTACCTCCAGCCACAACAAATGAGAAAGCAGGTTGACCGGTATCATTGCTGTAAACGGTTACCGAATCAGAAAAATAATCGGCCGCTTCTGGTGAGAAAATAAGATCAAAGGGTGTCTGCGCCACCTAGCATTGGCCTAGTGCGATCTATTGGCCCAATTTTCCCTTCATATTAAGAGGCGTGCATACTAACGAACTATAGGCAGAATATTTTTTCCCTTTAGTCTTAGCCCGATTCTGAAAACGTCCTACTCACGCACAGATTTTGAGCGGTTGGTTGACCGGTAAAGTCTGCCGCTCTTTTCAATAAATCTGGAGTATCAATGAGCTGGATCGCACCCCCTAATGTTATTGGGAACTACAATGCATTTTATATTTGTCTTAGCTTGCCAAAAACGAATGTACAACAGATGTTGCCAGACGGGATCAGCCTCGGGGCACAAAATCTCACACCGTCTGATCATCACCCTATCTATCTGATTTTTGGTCATCAAACTGATGTTACATTTAAGTGGCACGCGCTCAAAGGGCCCGGTTTTAAATACAAAGAATTTGCCTTTGGTATTCCGTTTACGGTCGATGAGACCTCTGGGAACGGACCATTTTTCTTTATGCCTCGACTCTATTTAGACCGATGGCTGCCGATCTTAATTGGCATGTTTTGGGGGTTTGCTAAAGCCCCTGCAAGGTTTGACATTTCGGCCGAAAGCTACGCGATTAACTCCTACCAAAATTCAAAGTTAATCCACGGCGAGTTTAAATCGCTAGGGGAGCCAGCCCACCTTCAAAAATATCCGCAGTTGCGCTCAATTGTGGCTCCATTTGGACAAAAGGCGATAGC
>JBCCSO010000748.1:0-3062 GCA_039199965.1 Chloroflexota bacterium
ACTTGTTACTAGAAATTGACAAGTTATGAGTGAAACAACATTACACACCCCCGGAAAATTTGGCCCGTACGGCGGGCAATTCGTGCCAGAGACGCTCATGCCAGCCCTGCACGAACTGGAAGAGGCATACAACCAAGCCAAGGAAGATCCGATCTTTCAGGCAGAGCTAAGCCACTTGCTCAAAACATACGTCGGCCGGGAGTCACCGCTGACTTACGCAGGTCGCCTGACCAAATACTTAGGCGGAGCAAAAATCTACCTCAAACGGGAAGATCTCAACCATACCGGCGCACACAAGATCAACAACGCACTGGGCCAGGCTCTACTCGCCATGCGGATGGGCAAAAAGCGCATCATCGCTGAAACTGGAGCTGGACAACACGGGGTCGGCACCGCCACCGCTTGCGCTTTGCTAGGTCTCGAGTGCATCGTTTACATGGGTGAGGTTGATATCGCGCGGCAACAGCCCAACGTCTTCCGCATGAAGCTGGTCGGGACAGAGGTTCGGCCGGTAAGCAGCGGCAGCCGCACCCTGAAAGAAGCCATCAATGAAGCGATTCGGGACTGGGTTACCAACGTTGAAGACAGCTACTATCTGCTAGGGTCAGCCCTTGGACCACACCCCTACCCGACGATGGTGCGCGACTTCCAAAGCGTGATCGGCAAAGAAGCCCGTGCTCAAATTTTAGACGTAGAAGGACGCTTGCCAGACATGCTGATTGCCTGCGTAGGTGGCGGATCAAACGCCATTGGCCTGTTCCATCCCTTTATCAACGATGAGAACGTGCAGATGATCGGGGTTGAGGCTGGCGGCAGCGGCCCAGAAACGGGCAAACATGCGGCTCGCTTTGCCACCACCGAAGAAACGGAAGCGGAGACTGGCATCATGGCCCGCTTGGGCGTGCTGCACGGGACAAAGTCTTATCTGCTCCAAACGACGGACGGGCAGGTGGCAGAAACCCACTCGATCAGCGCCGGTTTGGACTATCCATCGGTCGGGCCGGAACATGCTTGGCTGCGCGATCAAGAGCGGGCGGGCTACACCTACGCCACCGATGATGAAGCATTGGAAGGTGTAAAAATCTTAAGTCAGCAAGAAGGAATCATTCCAGCCCTAGAGTCGGCTCATGCGATTGCAGAAGTGGTCAAAACTGCACCCAAGATGTCAAAGGATGACATTATTATTGTCAACATGTCCGGCCGGGGTGACAAAGATTTAGAGACGATTATTCGGGAACTAGGCAGCAGTTTGAAGTAATAAGTATGAAGTAGAAAGTCACGTCACACTCCCTCTACTTTTCACTTCTTACTTCCCACTTAACAAAGGTGAGACATGAACGGAATTGAACGTATTCAAAACGCATTTAACAAAGGACGGCCCGCCTTCATGCCCTACTCGGTTATGGGGTATCCCAATCGGGAGGCAGGGCTAGAGACCATTCGGCAATTGGTAGACGCCGGGGCAGATTTGCTCGAGCTGGGCATCCCATTCTCTGACCCGCTGGCCGACGGACCCACCATTCAGGTCGCTACGCAGCAGTCGCTTGAAAACGGCACCACGCTAAAAGACTGTTTACAGATGACGCGTGAACTGCGGGCTGAGGGGATTGAAACGCCGGGGGTGATGATGGGGTATGTGAACCCGATGATGGCTTACGGGCTTGAACAGTTTGTGGCTGATGCGGCCGAAGCCGGGGTAGATGGCCTCATCGTTCCCGATGTGCCACCGGAAGAGGCAGGGGAATTGGAAGCCTTATGTGAGCAGCACGGGATGGCTTTAATCCAGTTTCTGGCCCCCACCAGTACCCCCGACCGGATCAAACTGGTTACGAAAAATGCCAAGGGCTTCATCTATTTGGTATCGCTAACCGGTGTCACAGGCGGCCGGAACAAGGTTTCTGATACGTTGAACGAGTTTGTAGATCGGGTGCGCGAAGAAACTGAGACCCCGCTAGCGGTCGGTTTTGGCATCAGCAACGGTGAGCAAGCGGCCGAAGTTGGATCGTATGCAGATGGCATCATTGTAGGGAGTGCTTTGGTCAAACGTGCCAATGAATCGGCCGAATCTGTGCGGGAACTAGCAGATGAACTACGGGGTGCACTCGCCTAAATTTTCTTCTGGGAGATCTCGCAGACTTTAAAAACCTGCGAGATCTATCTGCATACAGTCGATAAATGAGCCATAAACCTTTGCTCTAGATATACTATTGCAAAACAGCAAGCGTATTATCAAAACTGAGGTTTAAAACATTGACTCATACAGCAAAAGCCGCCAACTGGAAAGAGTGGTTCCAAGCGCCACAACTAAAATTTTATTCAATCTCAAAAAACAACCCCAGTGTGGGCTTGGTGGCAAGCACCGAAAGTGGCACAGTGCAGTGGTATACATGGGACCCGACCAACCCACAAGTCAAGAAAGTACAAATCACTGACACACCGGGCGGGCATGCTACACCTCTCTTTTTGTCGGCCGATGGCCGTTTTGCCTATACCCTACAAGATTACAAAGGGAATGAGATTGGCCATTTTGTTCGTCTGTCAGTCGAACATGCAGACACTCCAGCAGAAGATATCTCTCCCGAGCTGCCTCCGTTTTCAGCCTTTGGTATCAACGCATCCAGCGGGACGGGCAAAATCGGCTTTGTGGCTGTGTATGATAATGCGTTTCACCTCATCACGTTGGATGAAATGGCAAACGGCAGCCTCTCTGAGCCCACAGAGCTGGTCACCTCCAAAGCGACGCTGATGAATGTTCAATTTTCGGCCGATGGGGAGACGGTATTTGTCATGACCAATCAACGGAGCAAAAGCATCGCAACCAGCCTGCACGCATACGATGCAGCAACGGGTGAGTTCATTGCCGAGCTGTGGGATGGTGACGGAACTAGCATCGCCGGTTTGCATCCATCACCTGTGAAGGGTGACGGCCGGATTTTGTGCACAACCAATCGTGCTGGACCAGAAACCTGTCTCCTGTGGAATCCACACACGGGTGAGCGAGAGGACCTGATTTTTGAGGACATAACCAGCCCGCTTATCCCAAGCGATTGGGGATACAGCGG
>JBCCSO010000749.1:0-3051 GCA_039199965.1 Chloroflexota bacterium
CAGAAACGGCCGGGGCTGTGTCGATGGCGGCGATTATGAAATATTCTGAGCAGGATGCGGGTCTGACGGTGGCTAATTTGATTTGCGGCTGCAATATCGACGCAGCCGGAAAACAGAAATATTTTGGTGTAAATTCTTGAAAAATCTCCGCTCATAAACCAGTCAGGTTTTTAGAAACCTGACTGGTTTTTCGGCAGATTGAAAATCTTTTTAACAGCAGCTTCGGCCGAATCGATGCAGTCAGGGATGCCAACACCGCGATAGCTTGCGCCAGCTATCGCAAATCCGGGCAGATTGGCCACAGCGTTATCAATCGTCCCCAGCACCTCTTGATGTCCTAAATTGTACTGAGCCAGCCCCTTCGGCCAGCGGTGCACCACAAACATCTGCTTGGCATTATCCGGCAACCCCAGCGTTTGAATCAGCTCTTGACGGGCCATCTCGATCAGTGTGTGATCATCCATCGCGCACACATCATCTTCACCGTGTCGGCCGATGTAAACCCGCACCGACTTCTTTCCATCCGGCGCACGTTCCGGCCACTTTTCAGACGTCCACGTGCAGGCCAGCACGTTCCGCTGCTCGACCTTGGGAATCACATACCCATATCCCTCAGGCAAATCTAGATCATTTGCATTCAGGCCAACGTTAACCAAAACCGTTCCTGCAAACGGAATATCTCCCATCGCTTGGGCTAAATTCATGTCTACATCTTCTAGCAGTTTTGCGTTCACGTGAGCCGGAGTTGTGACAATCAAGCGATCACTGGTCAATTCCAACTGTTCACTTGCCACCTGCCACTTGCCACTTGCTAACCTTCCAATTGACTTAACAGACGTATTGATATGAATTTCAACTGCATCTATTTGCTCAATGAGTTTGGTAATCAGATAGCCGATCCCATCCACAAAAGAGACAAACGGAGGCAACGCATCAGGATTAGGTGGTGGCATTGCACCGCTTAGACCACCGATCAAGCTACCGTGCTTTTGCACCACAGAGCGTAGCTGCGGAAAAGTAGACAAAATGCTGAGCTGATCTCCATCGGCCGCGTAAATGCCGGACATGAGCGGCTCCACAATATTTTCGTACGCCTCGCGTCCCAAACGGCTGGTGATAAAGTCACCGACAGACTGATCGGCCGAAAAATCACCGGCTGGTTGATTTGGCTCTTCGGCAATGCGGGCCTTGCCTTCATCGGACAAAAGCGTGGTTGTTTTAAGTGCGTCTAGATTAGTTGGGATAAGGCCGGTCAACCCCTCTGGGAGTGGATGGAATTTTCCATGGCGCTTGACCCATGCCCGGTTGCTTTTTTGATGGGGCAGCTCAAGTCGGCCGATCAACTCCCCATCGATCCCTAGTTCACGACACAGTCGTAAGCCCCCTGCTTTGCGTGACAAAAAGCTGTCAGCCCCACCCTCAAGCAAAAAACCGCCTACGCGGTCTGTATGAAGCTTTCCACCTAGTCGGCCGCTGGCTTCTATAAGCGCTACTTTTAAGTGCGGCGCATCCTTAGTTAAACGATAAGCGGCGGTGAGACCCGTGATCCCACCACCAACAATCACTACATCATAGTGCATATTGATTTTTACAGACAATCAAACTAGACTAGTCTGACTAGTCAGCTCGGTTGAATTTTTACTGAAAGGAATAAAACTATGCTTTTAACCAAATCAACTTGGAAGTTACAAGATGCCAAAGCCAGCTTGAGTCAGCTTATTCGAGATGCCCTTGACCATGGGCCGCAAATCATCACGCGTAGAGGAAAAAAGACGGTGGTCGTTATTTCAATGGAGGAGTATGAAAAATTACTGCCTCAAGAGAAGAAGCCTACCCTAGCTGAATTTCTTCTGAATGCGCCCAAAGTAGCTGATGACGATTTTGAGTTTGAGCGGATAAAAGATTACCCCAGAGACCTTGATTTATGAGCTGGCTTCTTGACACAAACATTCTCTCTGAAATGGTCAAAGAACGGCCGAATCAAGGTGTGATCAGTTGGATAGATTCACAAACTAACGCAGATTTATTTTTAAGTACAATCACCATCGCAGAGATTGAAAGGGGCGTTAACCGTTTGCCTCAATCCCAAAAGAGAAAAGTTTATGAATCATTTTTACTTACCATCATCAAAAACTATGGCGACAACATCATTCCGATCAATCTTGATGAGGCCCGCGAGTGGGGAAAAATCATGGCTCGTTCAGAAACTATTGGCCGCCGATTACCTGTTGCAGATGCTTTTATAGCCGCCACTGCTTCAATACATGACCTAACGCTGGTTACACGTAATGTGTCTGATTTTGAAGCAGTGGGGCTGAAACTACTAAATCCTTGGGAGTAAGGCCAACCGAAATAAACAGTGGGCCAACAAGATTGCCTTGCAGTTGGCTATGAGGCGATTTTAAGGTGTTCGGAAAGCCTTTATTTCATATCGCCTAACCTTCAAACAACTGGAGATAGTCGCTGTATCCTTCAGCTTCCATCTCTTCTACCGGAACAAAGCGGAGAGCCGCCCCGTTCATGCAGTAGCGTAGCCCGGTTGGTCCGGGGCCATCTGAGAACACATGCCCTAGGTGGGAATCACCATACTTTGAACGCACTTCTGTGCGGGTCATCCAAAGCCGACGATCCACTTTTTCTACGATGTATTCTTTGTCGATCACATCATAGAAGCTAGGCCAGCCGGTGCCAGAATCAAACTTGTGCTTTGAGCTAAAAAGCGGCTCGCCTGACACGATGTCAACATAAATGCCAGCCGCTTTGTTGTTGTTATACGGGTGAGTAAATGCCCGCTCAGTGCCCTCTTTTTGGGTCACGTAATACTCTTGATCACTTAACATCTCACGGATTTTCTCATCCGCAGGTTTGCTATATTTAGTCATGATATTCCTCTTTTCAATGACGGTTTCCAATTGACAAGTAGCGGTTTAATTTTCGCTACAATCTTTAGACCTAGTCCCGCCGGAAACCTTAAAAGCATAATCGAGTTGCTTAATTTTCCCGTAAGAATTGGAGCAATCGATATGAGACCTGACAGGTTTTGAAAACCTG
>JBCCSO010000750.1:0-3048 GCA_039199965.1 Chloroflexota bacterium
GGTTTCACTTGTTCTTTTGGAGCATTCTGACAAACGAATCTCGCTCCAGTTGCGCGATGATTTCCCGCATATTCTCAATCCCAACACATGGGGCTTTTTCGGGGGCGGTTTGGAAGCAGGCGAAGATGCCGTCACGGCCGCTCTCCGCGAAATTGAGGAGGAACTTTGCGTCCAGCTTGATCCCGCAAAACTGACGCTGGTAAAAGCGTTCCAAATTGAGCCACACAAACTGCATTACCTATTTAGCTATCCAGTAGAGAAAGAGCTGGACGACGCATCTGTTCAAGAAGGTCAGCGCATGGGCACGTTTTCAGCAGCCCAAATCCAATCTGGCAAAATTGAGGGTCATACCGTAGTGGGCCCCCATCTGGAAATGATGAACTGGCTCTGGGAAAATATCGAATCAGCGTAGGGGCGCAGCGTGCTGCGCCTTCTGGGGCCAGAGTGCTGGACCCACACAACGATCACCAATAATTGTGAAACGACGAATTGGTAAGATTCTCTTCAAGATTGCACGGAGCCGCATGGCTACAGCATTCACTAGATTTGCGTTTCAACATCTGACTTGGCTCATGCCGCTTTCAAAGCTGGCTGAAAATGAACATTCAATCGCTTTCCATCATCCCGTTAAACATTGGCAAACACATATCCTGATTGTCCCTAAACAGGCGGTTTCCTCACTGATGGTGCTTAACTTTGAAGATCGTAATGATTTAATGTTGCTGCAGCATGTTTTAAAGATGGCGGCCGACACGGCTAAACAGCAGGTGCTTTCGCAATACGTCATCATCGTCAACGGATTAGGCTATCAGGATGTCCCTCAGCTCCATTTCCATTTAGCATCTGGGACTGACAAAGCGGGGAAACTAGTGGGATCGAACCGGCCGTCGGCCGATGATCTAGTAGACAATCTCGCTTCAACCACTAGCTTCTGGAACATCTACGAGTTAGACGCTGAAGGTTCGTTTCACCATACCGTCTTTACATCAAAATCGGCCGTTGACATAACCAACGCTTTAGATGCGCTCGCAGAGCTACTTAACCTGATCAAGACAAAGATTGATTCAACGCCGTTTAGAGGATATTCAGTACAATTTTATGCAGATGCTGCCGAACCAGACGGAAAAACAGTTATTAACCTGATTGGAACGCTGAGCGCAGAAATTTAAATCTGCCCACAAATCATTCATAAAGAAGGTTGCCTGCTTCCTGCCTATCAGTCAAAATTAGACAAATTCTAGAAAATATCTGGACAATTTACCCTTTGTCCTTTCAACTTTATCCTTTTTATGTACGATGCAATCATTATCGGAGCGGGGCACAACGGACTGATCTGTGCCGGATATTTAGCCAAAGCGGGACAAAAAGTACTTGTGCTAGAGCGCAGGCATATCGTGGGCGGGGCCGTTGTGACCGAAGAACGGGTCCCCGGTTTCAAATTCGACTTGGGTGGATCAGCCCATATTTTAATCCATCACACTCCCATCGTAGCGGACCTTGAGCTAGAAAAATACGGCCTTGAGTACCTTGATGTCGATCCGCTATTTTGGGCACCGTTTCCAGACGGCCAGCACATCACGATGTACAAAGACTTGGACAAAACGTGCGAAAGCATTGCCAAGGTTAACCCGGCCGATGCCGAGAAATATCGAGAGTTTATCAAAGTCTGGACCCCTCTGGCTGAAGCAACCGTTGAAACATTTACCAACCCACCCACGATGGGAAACGTCGTCAAGAATCTTGGTTTTAAATCTGGTTTGGGTGCGGGCAACTGGGAGCGGATGAGCGATATTTTCCGGGGATATGGGCCGCTGCTGCGCAATTGGTTTGATGGGGAAGAGGTTCCGGCCATGATCGGCTGGATGGCGGCACAATCGGGACCACCCCCAACTGAACCGTTGAGCGCACCGTTCGCCCTCTGGCACCCGATGTACCACGTCAGCGGGATGCGGCGGCCGAAAGGGGGCTCAGGCATGCTCACCCAATCCTTAGCCAAAATGATAGAGGCCCACGGTGGCACAATCATGACCAGCAGTCCGGCCCACAAGATTCTGGTAAAAGATGGCAAAGCGATTGGGGTTGAGTTTTTGCAAGAGCAAACCGGCATCACCCAAACCGCCACAGCCAAACGAGTCATTTCTGGTGCCCACATCCACACTACATTGGCGATGGCAGGTGAGGAAAACTTCCCCCAGCCGCAGCGCAATCTGCTCAAAGGCGGCCGGATCGGCAACGGCTTTGGCATGATTCTGCGTTGCGCAGTAGATGAACTCCCCAACTACACAGCCACCAACACACCAAAAGGGATGGCGGGTGAAGAGCATACGGCGATGCAGTTTATCTGCCCGTCGCTCGACTATTTAGATGCGTCATTTGGGGATTATTTGGCCAAACGGCCGTCAGAACACCCGGCGCTGATCGCCATGACATTTTCAACCACTGATCCCACGCTGGCACCTGAAGGCAAGCACACCCTCTTCATTTGGGGGCAGTATTATCCGTATGAACTGGCATCCAAAGAAAATTGGGACGACGTGGCGGAGAGAGAAGCTGAAAAAATGCTTGACACGCTGGGTGAGTACGCTCCAAATGTCAAAGACGCTGTGATCGACAAGCTGATTGAAACACCGCTTTTTTTGGAGCGTGAACTGGGTCTGCTGCGCGGTAACGTCATGCACTTAGAAATGTCGATCGATCAGATGTTTATGCTCCGGCCGGCCGTGACTGTATCGCAGTACAAAACGCCGATTAAGGGGCTATATTTGACGGGCGCATCGACTCATCCCGGTGGCGGAATCATGGGTGCGGCCGGGCGCAACGCGGCGCATGTGGTGCTAAAAGACGACAGGCGCTGGTTTTAGGGTCAGCCGATCAAAAGATCGGCCATTGTTAATTGTGCATTGCCCGTTCCTCATTGTCCGTTTCGGCTGAATCTACAACATGAAAACAAAAACATCGCTTAGCAAACAATCTCACGTAGTAATAGCTATGGTCTTAACTTATACGGGCGATCTAAACAAGCATAAACAGGCTGATAAACTTCTGTAA
>JBCCSO010000751.1:0-3035 GCA_039199965.1 Chloroflexota bacterium
CAAGCCGTTGCCTAGCCGCAAGAGTCAAAAGGCAAAAAACCGGGGGAACGTGAAACGGCCGTCTTACCTGAAAGAAACGGATCGCAATGGTCCAAAGAAGAAGGTGCAAACGTCGGTCCCTGATGCATCACGCATTGAGGCGCAGCGTTCATCCAGTCACCGCCCGGCCGCGTCGCCTAAGCGATCCACACGGCCGGAACGCCCAAAAGCAGATAAAACTGAAGCTGAATTCAGCACAGGTGACCGTGTCATGCACCCTAAATTTGGACAAGGCATTGTGATGGACAGCAAGCTCACGGGGGCTGATGAGGAAGTAACGATTGCCTTTACTGGGGCCGGGGTGAAGCGTTTGGTCGCCAGCTTCGCCAAGCTGGAAAAAATTGAATAACAAATTATGCGTGATTAATGGTGATCATCGCCAGTGCGTGGCACTCCCCAGCAAATGGTTTTAGATTGAAATTTTTTCAAAGGGAGTGCCACGCACTGAACATAAACTACAGCCGAAGTACAGGAACTTCTTCCTTAATTTTTTCAGCCAATTCATCTTCTGCTACATCTAAATCGTAATCAGTTTGCAGCCCCAGTAAAAAGTGAGCCGAATTGCCAAAAAACCTTGCTAGCCGCAATGCCGTATCCGCTGTAATTCGTCTTTTACCCAGAACAATCTCGTTGATGCGCCGTGATGGGACACGAAGTTGTAGCGCAAGTTTGTTTTGACTCATCCCCAGCGGATTGAGAAACTCTTCTAGTAAAATCTCACCCGGATGGAGATAAGTCATCTTTTGATCTGTCATATCCAATTACTCACCCATAGGCACCCAGACATTCTTAATTTGAGACGCCTCACGCAAAAACTTTTCACCGGCCGCTTTTTCTTCATCGAGCCAGTCGGTTTTCTGCCCGTAGCTCACCCACGTGCGCTTCATGTTCCCGGCCGACATCGCCTCAACCTGCATACTGCCAACCTCATCGCCAAAGTACCACATGCTGTCTACATCATCGTGCTCAGCCAGCGTTCTGGTTAAATGATCCCGGCCGCCGGTGACAATGTTCACCACCCCGCCCGGCAGATCAGACGTGTCTAGAATTTGGTAAAAATCAGTCGCAGACAACGGCCCAATTGGAGAAGGCACAACGACAACCGTATTCCCCTTGGCGATGGCAGGTGCCAGCAGCGAAACAAACCCCAGCAGCGGAAACTCATCCGGGCAGGCGATACCAATCACCCCCACAGGTTCATTCAGCGCCACAACCAATCCGTACAAAGTGGTTTCTTGGACGGTACCTCCGTGCTTGTCAGCGTACGCCGCATAAGTAAACAAACGAGAGATCGACGTCTCAACTTCTTCACGCGCTGACTTAAGCGGCCGGCCGGTCATTCTGACAATCTGCTGGGCAAACTCATCTGCGCGGGCAGCCAGATTTTCTGCCATGTAGAACAAAATCTGCGCGCGGTTGTGTGGCGTGCGATCTGCCCATCCTTTGGCCTTATGCGCGGCTTCGACCGCATTGCGCACGTCTTTCCGGTTCCCATCCCCAGCACGGCCAACAATTTCACCTTTAGGATTGCTAACGGGGAACATGTAGTGTCCGTCCGGCCGCGCCTGCTTGCCGCCAATGTATAGTTTGGCGGTCCGGTCGACCAAGCCGTTGCCAGATAGTGTGCCGGTGTTAGCAGTGGGTCGGCCGTAAGAGCGCGCACCCCAATCTTCCGCTGACTGGTGTTCAGGACTTAGCAAACTTATTTGCCCCTTTTCACCTTTCGGTTTTACGTATTCAAACAGCCCCTCACGACCCCCTTCACGCCCATAGCCACTTTCACGATAGCCACCAAAACCGGCCGCCGCATCAAACAGATTGGTGCTATTAACCCATACAGACCCCGCTTTAATTTTTGTGGCCATATCCAGCGCAAGGTTGATATTTTCGCTCCAGATCGAAGCGGCCAGCCCGTATTTTGTGTTGTTGGCCAAGGCCACAGCTTCGGCCGGAAAGCGGAAGGTCATTGACACCACAACCGGACCAAAAATTTCTTCTTGGAAAACAGAGTAGGATGGAAGCACATTGGTCATCAGCGTTGGTTTAACAAAGCTGCCACCGGCCGGAAGGTCGCACTCCGCTTGGAAGAGATCAGCCCCTTCTTCGACCCCGGTTTTGATCCATTTTTCAATACTTTTCTTTTGCCAGCCATCGACCACAGCCCCCATATCAATATTCTTATCAAGCGAGTGGCCTACCCGCAGCTTGTTCATGCGGGCCTTGAGCTTGCTGTAAAATGTCTCAGCGATGGTTTCTTGCACCAGCAGGCGTGAGCCAGCACAGCACACTTCCCCCTGATTGAACCAGATCGCATCAACGACCCCTTCAACGGCCGCGTCTAAGTCTGCGTCCTCAAAGACCACAAACGGTGATTTGCCGCCCAATTCAAGCGAAAGTTTAACACCGGTTCCGGCCGTTTCACGACGGATGATTTTGCCAACCTCTGTTGATCCTGTAAATGCAAGCTTGTTAAATCCACTGTGGGCCACAATCGCTTTGCCTGCTTCATCCCCGCCCGTAACGATATTTAGCAATCCGGCAGGTAGTCCGGCTTCGGCCGCAATTTCTGCGAAAAGCAGAGCCGTCAGTGGGGTCGAAGGTGCTGGTTTAAGCACAACAGCGTTACCCATCGCCAACGCTGGAGCCACTTTCCACGCCAGCATTAGCAGTGGGAAGTTCCACGGAATGATTTGCCCCACCACACCAATCGGCTCATAGCTCGGCAATTCACGACTCATCAGCTGCGCCCAGCCAGCATGGTAGTAAAAGTGACGAGCAACCAGCGGCACATCGATGTCGCGCGTTTCGCGGATCGTTTTACCGTTGTCCAGAGCTTCAACCACAGCTAGCAAACGATCGTGCTTTTGAATGCCCCGTGCGATGGCGTAGAGCACTTTGGCCCGCTTATGATCTTTGGTCTTGGCCCATTTTTTCTGAGCTTTGACAGCGGCCGAATAAGCCGCAGCCACATCATCGGCCGTGCTGTCAACCACGTG
>JBCCSO010000752.1:0-3029 GCA_039199965.1 Chloroflexota bacterium
ACAAAGGTGGCGATGATCGGCCGGACTTCTGCCAACACCTCATCAATCGTTGTCTCAATTACGATTTTTTCTTGAATGCTGGGCGCTACTCGCTGACGAGCCTCATCAAAATGATCCCGATGATCCCCTTCCGCTTGAGCAAACTGGAAGACGGTTTGCATTAAGTCAGTTTCTCCGGAAGCGCTGTGACCGCGCAGCCTCAGAATCTTCTCCCAGTTATCATCCAAAGCGTCGGGGGCCTTATGATAATCGTAACGTTCCTCATCTAGTTTGCTCAGCTCGCGCAGAATTTCAGAGATGATGAACGGCCGGAAGATAGGGACCGGATGCTCCCCATCGTCAAGGCTCATGTCGCGCACAGAGCTTCCGGCCAGCAGTCCTTGTAATCCCATAGCCGTCAGTGGCCCAGAGATAAAGCAGCCGTAGACATCGGCAAAAATCTCTTCGTACCAGCGGCCGAATTTGTCCGTCCTAGCACGGTCGGCCGTAAGTTCAGCCATCGACTTACCCGTTTTGGGGTCTATGGCCAGATGGTAGAAGAAATGCCCTGCTTCATGCGGAATCGCCATCACCTCATAAGACGGCCAGAAGCGATTTTGATCAGCGTCGGGTACATCGTTCAACAGGTAGCTGTAGGCCGCCAAATCGTCCTGATGGTAAGAAGCAAACGCATACGCAATCCCCACCAGCAGGGTGTCTGGGGCGTAAGGCACCCGCCGAATGTGGGTTTTCTCACTGAAATAGGTAATTGGGTTGATCTGTTCTGGCGAGCCAGACAGCAAGTGCTGGAACGGGGCCAGCGCCATCTTGGTCAGCTTATCCATAATCAGCAGAGATTCACCCTGTCGGGTCAGCCGGTGGACACTGTAGTCCAACTCGCGCTTCCGCTGCACAATGGCCCGCTGCACAATTTCAATATCAATTGATGCGCGCCGCATCGCTTCCCCCACCAAGTTAATAGGTGGATGTTTACGGTAGTGTTTGGCCTGCCAGCGGCCGGGCAGTGAAGATGCGATATTGGGGCCAAGCTCTTCATCAACAAAAATAAGCAGATTCCACGTTAAAACGTATAAATTGAGCAGCTGCTTGAGCTCAAATTCAGGATCTAAAAGACCGTCATCGACCCACGGGTTCACAGCCATCGTATATGGCTGTTCCTCAACAGGGTCAAATACCTCAACCTGGTCTTGATCCGGAGCATATCCCCCATCAGCGATTGGTATTTCCTCATCTAGCAAATCTTCAGTGGTATCACTACCGAACAAACCCGTTATTCGCTTCCTCAAACCACTCAACCAGTCACTTACTGCAGGCTCATCAGTCTCTATTTTTAATTCAGCTTTTGCTTGGGAAATTGCATTTTGCAGGTTAACAAGCTCCTGATTTGCCTGATTAATCTCTTCTTGCAGGTTGTGTAGCTCTGTCGTTTTTTCCCATTTGCTGTCCTCCAATTGATTTGACTCATCATAAAGATCGTTTACCTGCTTTTGCAGCGCACTCAGCTCATCCAACGTATATTCTTCGGCTACCGGCTCAAAAATCTTTTGGCTCAAATCATCAAGCATAAGCTGCACAATGCCATTCCTTGACCGGGGCCAGTCGTCACCGTTCACCATACCCGCATGCGACTGGCTGGCGTTAGCCTGAATAATGCTGTGCGCAATTTCATCTAGCTCCTGCTCTGTTAAATCAGAAATATCGACGATGGCTTCTCTGAAAAGCATCAGGGTTGATTTTAGCGAGCGCATGATGCTAACCCAGCGGCGCAGCCAGAGCTCCGGCCGGTAAAAGTTGTAGGGAACTTCCACCATTTCACCCACACGGGGGTCGATCCCAGGTAAGACAACCACAAGTCCTTCCGGCAGCTCTTCGTTCATGTTTTGTGGCAGCTCATGAGAAGCGTTTAGTGAATGATGACGCACCTTGTCTGCGATGGCGGATAGACGCTCCCCTTTTTTGCGCTGATAAAAATAGCTAACCAGTCTGCGCAAGGTGTCCCCTTTCTTGATGGTGTAGCGTACATCTCCGCTTGCCGCCTCAACCTCACCCCCAATATCTGGCACAATTAATTTCCGGCCGGGCAGAATGGTTCTGGCAAACTGGGCCGATATACCATTGATCTTCAAGATTTGCTGAGTTAGCGCGTTGATGTTGCCATCTGTGCGTAAATGAGCAGGCAGCTCTTGGCGAGCGATCTTCCATATTGAGTCGCCACGCTTGATTTGGATTGATTTATACGTTTTGTAATCGTCGATGTTTAGTTTCTTCTTTGCCATGATGCCTCTTTTTACTGCACATTATCTTTTTTCCGCTTCCAAAGCGTTTCTAGAAATCGCTCTTTGGGCTGATTTCCCGCTAGGGATTTTATCTACATCTGAAAATCAGGGTAGCGAAAAGATACGATGCAAGACACCAGTTTCATCTCATTCAAACTGACAGGAGCTTCAACTTAAATTTTCGACAGCAATGCAAAGAGCCCATTCTGTACCCATGCAGGCACCCCCACAATTTGTAATCGAGATTCTTGATCATAGATTAGTTTAGCCAGCTGCCTCAAACTGGGCTTTGCCCGGCCGCTCTCATTTGATATTTTGATGATGCCTGCAAAGAACTCTTCACTGTCTAAAGCTGGTTCGAGCCTCACCTGAAATAAAACATCCTCACCCCACACATTGTTAAACGTATGAGCCACACCAATCGGCACTGTTACTGATTCTCCAGCGCCTAACGGAATTGATTTCCCTTCCACCGTCAGCATAAGCTGACCCTCTAGCACGGTAAAGGTTTCGGTTTGTTTGGGGTGCAGATGGCTGGGCGGTCCTTGCAATCCACCCGGGGCAAAGTTTTCAAATGCTACATACGCTCCGCCGGTAGATGCGGCCGTTGCCTTAAACGCATAGCGCTCACCCGTAACACCATTGATAAATTCGTCGTCAACATTGACCTGCATTTGATTCATACCTCCAAAGTTTCACCAACCTTATCGGTTGACACAGTGTCAAAGTCAAGAGGCTGAATAACACCTACTG
>JBCCSO010000753.1:0-3029 GCA_039199965.1 Chloroflexota bacterium
CAAAATCACCGAATGCTGTAAGCACAAATTATAAGACGGAACCAGAGGCTACCTGTGAAGATGGCGAATAATTTTGGTTATGGATTGGTTGAGCGAGGTACAGAAACGGCTAGGGAAAGCTCTGCTTGAATTGAAGGATCACTAAGAAGTGAAACATGTATGACTAATGTATCCGGTATGTCACTTGGAATTTGGAAAGGGGCTGACCAGCGGCCGCTACCGGCTTCAACTTTAACCGTAGACTCGTCTAGCACAGCACCATCGTTAGACCGCAGCGAAACAACAGCAGACTCATTTTCTTCAAAAGGACCAATGATTGCGCCAAATAAGGTTACAGATGTGTTCGGCCGAATCGGTTTAAGCGTACTGTTGCCGATAGCAATTTGCAGACCGGTCTCTTGCTGATCAAGATCTGTAATGACAATAGGTAACTGAACCTCTCGCCAAGCGGACTGACCATAGCTTCCAGTAAAAGCGACAACGCAGGCATCCCCACTAATTTGTTCAGGGATCATGAGTTCAACATGCCAATATTTATCAGTCGGCAACAGGTTGAGCGTTTGACGAGCTACTGGAGTTTGGCAGCCATTGGTGCGCAAACCAACCCGCAGTAAATCATCAACCAGATTAACATCTCCCAAACGGCCGTCTACAAAGATTGGGGATCCAGCAAAGTGCTCTGCACCAACAAGCGGCCGCACAATCTCTATATTTTGGGTTTGACCTATGGGGTCAGGGCGCAGCTCAAGCTGTATTTGATCTGTTTGATCATTCGCTACCACAATTAGCTCCGTCATCCCTTGAAGATTCGCTGGTATATCAAGTGTGGCTCGCCACCATCCGTCAAGGTCTGACAGCACAGATTGGCCAGCAAGGCTGTTGTTGTTAGACACGAGCAGAATATCTACCTGCCGCTCAGGTCCCGGCTGTAAATATCCTTCTATTTGTAGCTGGCGTCCGATGAGGGTTTCCGCTTTATCTCTTGGATAGACAATTGTGAGATCTACCTTTCCATTCTCATCAAATAGCAGCTCTGGCCGCGGGATGCGCGCATCTATAGATCCCACAAGCTTGTCAATTTGTGCCAGTGGTGGCATAAACTGCTCAGGCGCAGCATCCTCGATCGCGTCAGCTATACGGGCAGTCCAGTCTTCAAAATCAGGATTAGCGTTTGAAGAGCGCGGCAACCCGTCTACTTCAACTGGAAATTCAGCCGTCAACACACCGCGTCCATCATCCGTTAGCCCATGCCAGACATACATCAGCTCAAGCGGCTGATCAGCTTTTTTCTCAGTCGGCCGCCAAACGATGTAGCGCAGACCCAGTCCATTTTCAAAGGACTGAAAGGCAGGCAGCGTAATAAGCGCGGCAACCGGCCGATCCAGATTAATTTCCGGCAGATCATCCACATCCTCTAAATCCACATTTTCATCCACATTCTCTTCGGTCAAGCTCTGCAATCTTTCAATTTCAAGTTGGACCCCTACATCAGTTGACGCCAGATCGAAACGAGAAAAAGCCAGAATTACAGGTTGCACATTACTGCTATTAGCGGGCCAATCGTTTAGCACATACTGTTCAACGTCAGTCAGGACATTTGGAGCTTCTTCGCTCAACTCAATTGTTCCCAGCCCTTCGGGTAAGTCGACAAAAACTCCCTCAAACCACACGGGTATACTTGTGGCAGTCGGCACGGCCGTGCCTAGTGGGGTTGCAGTCGGCCGGGGCTGTGTAGCGGTTGCAGTTTGTGTCAAAGTTGGCGCAACCTTAGGCGTTGGTGACTCTACAGCAACAAGTGGTTCTGGTTCCGCTTCACTGCATGAACCTAAACAAAATAGCAGGCAGGCTAGCAGAATAGAATGACGGAAAGCGGATCGTGTATTCAAAGGTTTAAGCGTGATGAGTTTGATTGGATGGGTTGATTGGCGATCATTACTCTATCACAAAACAAGGCGGTAGAATCAGCTTTTAGCTATCAATTTATTTTTCTTGAGGGAAGAACGTTCAAAATTAATGATCAATAAACAACCAATACTTACAGAGAGAATTATTCAGCTTACAACAGAAATGGTGGCGATTCCGTCAGTAACCGGCAGTGAACAGCCAATTGCAGATTGGGTCGAGCAGTTTTTTAAAAATTTAGGGGCAGATGAAGTACATCGATTGCCGGTCGAAGAGGCGGGTGACAGTGTGGTTGCCATCATTAACAAAAACGGAAGCGGACCTGCTATGCTGCTCAATTTCCACCTAGACACATTTCCAGTCTTCAAAGATTGGCAAACACCGCCGTTTGAAACTGTGCGAGATGGCAACAGACTGTACGGATTAGGCACCCATGAGATGAAAGGGGGTGCGGCCTGTTTGCTCGCGGCCGTTGAATCACTTGTTTTATCCAAAACTCCTTTAAAAGGAAAGCTTATCGTAGCAGCTACTTCAGATGAGGAAAACTGGTCTCGCGGGGCACACGCGCTGGTCAACAGCGGGCTTATCCATGACTGTAGCTATTGCCTCATTCCCGAACCATCTCGCAAAAACACGCTGACAATTGGAGCACGCGGCCGACACGTGTTCCGGCTTCTGTTTACCGGCCGCACGGTGCATTCAGCATACGGCGGCGGGATCAACGCGGTGGTTGACGCAGCGAAGGTGGCAGCCGAACTGGACGCTATGCCGGCCGATGCTTTCGGGTATGATGAGATATTTGATTTGCACGGCACCCAGTGTGTCATTGGGCTCAAAGGGGGCGGAACGCTGGTGCTAATGCCTGAAAAGGCGGAGCTGTTTATTGATCGATTTTTACTGCCGGGGCAAACGCGCCAGTGGGCAGAAGATCAAATACGGGCGGCCGTAGAACGGGCTAACATTGAGGGGACATACGAGCTTTTTGTAGACGAACGGCCGACGCCAGCCCCCACAGCCTACGTTGTACCGCCAGAATCTAAGTTTGTAACCACCGTGCGGCAGATCTTGGCTGAAGAAACTGGCGTTAGCGTAGAAGACATCACGCTAGATCTTGCCCGAAGCGTAGC
>JBCCSO010000754.1:0-3027 GCA_039199965.1 Chloroflexota bacterium
CCGCTTGTGTGGTTGCCCGGGCAGGGTCTGCTCCAATATGTGTCGGGCTCTAAATCTGGGAATACGGTTACGGTTAACACCCGGATGCTCCCTGTTCAGACTGATAAAGTATTTTGCTTGGGACAATTCGGTGTGTTTGACAGCTGGTCTATCGTGGTGCCTGAATCTCGAATGAGAATTACTTCTAATGGAGCGGATATTACTGATAAGGTGATCAGTATTTCTTACTATACGGCCGGTCAAGAGCAGCCGATCAACAACGCCCAAACAATTGGCGGCCAAGTTCGCTACCCTAAAGTGATTTTGGATGGGGCCGGTATCCAATTTGACTCTGCTGGTAGACTGATTGTCCCTGCCAATCAAGGCTGTTCATTCGTGTTTGCTGATAATGCCAATGCGGGCGGTAATATCGAAATTGAATTTACTCATACGATTGAGCCATTTATTTCAGTTGATATTGTTGAAACAATTGACAATGAATATAAGTCTTACTATTTCAATGGGAGTCAAAACTTTGGCCAACTTTCCAGTTTTAATAGTCAAATGGCTGCTTTCAAAGGAGCATCCCGTCATGATCAAGTTGAAATTACTCCACCTGATAATGTGAACTACACGTTGATGGTTTTCCCCCCCACTCAACTGGATATGTACGCATCTCGTTCTGATCTGCAAACATTTAAACCGTTTCCAAGTTCAGGTACATACCGTTACCGCCGATCTGGTCCTGATATTTCAGTCGATTGGTGGACATCGACCGGGAATCCAATGAAGTTCCACGCTCAAGATGCAGACATTGATACAAGTGCGAAATATTTGAAGTTTTTTACGGCCGACACCTACAAATATATGGCCCTAGAGCATTTGGCTTTAAACAACCTCTATGATGACTGTATGACTGACGGCGGCTGCTCAGACACGTTTTTAGATACCGTTTCAAAAACCCGGATGGATGTCAAAATCTATCTGCTAGAAGTTACGCGCATTGCACCAGGTTTAACTCAGATTCCGCTCCGCTCTGTGGGTGAAGGTTGGTCAACGGCCGATGCAGATATTGAGCTGAAAGACGCTTGGGGCAAAGCCGAAGTAAGTGAATCACAACAGCTTTCAGCACCATTTATTCTAAATATGGATTTCTTTATCTATCTGCCAGTCACAACCCGACCGGTTGAGCCTGACGTTGCAGTGCCATCAGAAGATTGTCCATGTGGTTGGTTTACGGATGACGGCCGTATGCTCGACTACGTGCTCCCTCCCGGATGGTAACGTGAAAGGATGAATTAGGAAGGATAAAGGGTAAAACGATGCGCTCGTTTTTATCCTTTATCCTCGACCCTCTATCCCTTTAAAAATTCCTTCAAAAACTTGCCAGTGTGTGAGCCTTGTACCTGAGCCACTTGCTCTGGTGTGCCCTGTGCTATCACCTGACCCCCTTTGTCACCACCCTCTGGCCCCATATCGATAATGTGATCTGCTACTTTGATGATGTCTAGATTGTGTTCGATGATGATCACTGTGTTTCCACGATCTGCGAGACGGTTAAGTGACTCAATTAGTTTGGCGACGTCGTGCGAGTGCAATCCAACCGATGGCTCATCTAAAATGTAAACCGTTCGGCCGGTCGCAATCTTGCTTAGCTCTTTGCTCAGTTTTACACGCTGTGCTTCACCACCAGACAGGGTTGTCGCCGGTTGCCCCAGCTTGATATAGCCCAGCCCCACATCCAGCATTGTTTGTAGTTTGCGCCGAATCGAATTGTGCGCTTCAAAAAATTCAACCGCCTCTTCGATTGTCATCTGGAGCACTTCAGCGATGTTTTTCCCCTTGAATGTTACCTGTAGCGTTTCGCGGTTGTACCGGCTGCCGTTGCAGATTTCGCACGGTACGTAGATGTCGGGCAGAAACTGCATTTCGATCCGGTTTACACCTTGCCCTTCACACGCTTCACAGCGGCCGCCTTTAACATTGAAGCTGAAGCGGCCGGGCTTGTACCCGCGCATCTTACTCTCATTTAGCCCTGCAAATAGGTCACGTATTGGGCCAAATAGCCCGGTATAGGTGGCAGGATTAGAACGCGGTGTACGACCGATCGCAGACTGATCGATCTGGATCACTTTGTCTAGCTCTTCCAGCCCCTCAATTTTGTCGTGAAGCCCCGGCATCTCACGGCTGCCGTAAAAAGTTTGATACAGCTTGCGGCTGAGTGTTTCAATCACAAAGGTGGATTTGCCGGAGCCGCTTACGCCGGTCACGCACACCATCTGCCCCAGCGGAATTTTGACATCGACATTCTTAAGATTGTTTTCGCGCATGCCCGTAACGGTTAAGAACTTACCTGTCCCCTCACGACGCTTCTCTGGCAAGCCAATGCGCAATCGGCCGGATAAGTAGCCACCGGTGAGCGACTTCTTGTGCTTTTTGATTTTTGCCGGAGTTCCTTCAGCAATAACTTGCCCACCGTGGACACCCGCGCCTGGTCCTAAGTCCAAAATCCAGTCAGAGGCCAGCATCGTGTCTTCATCATGTTCAACCACCAAAACTGTGTTGCCCAAGTCTCGCATCCCCTGCAGTGTTTTGATCAGGCGGGCATTATCCCGCTGATGCAACCCGATGCTTGGCTCATCCAACACGTAGAGTACGCCCATTAACTGGCTGCCGATCTGAGTTGCTAAGCGGATGCGCTGCGCTTCGCCACCAGACAACGTTCCTGCCGTCCGGCCGAGGGTTAGATAATCTAAGCCGACATTGACCATAAAACCTAGTCGGTCACAAATTTCTTTCAGCACCATCTGAGCAATCATTTTTTCCCGATTGCCAAACGGGGTGCGTTCATCGTCAGCCAGCATGACGGCCCAATTTAGAGCCTCTTGAATCGATAGGGCCGTAATATGGTGAATCGGTTGCCCATCGATGTTGACCGCACGCGCCACCTCGTTTAGGCGGCTGCCTCCGCAATCTGCACACGGCCGATTGCTCATGAATTCTTCCAGTTTATCCCGTACATAATCGCTGGTTGTTTCACGAAAACGG
>JBCCSO010000755.1:0-3015 GCA_039199965.1 Chloroflexota bacterium
CCCTTTTTTTAATAAGCCTCATGGTTTGCTAAATCATAGTTCAAGAAAGGAAGAAATCTGATGAATAGAAACTTATTAAAAGCAATTACGGTGTCGCCTTTAGTCGCCTTAGGAATTGGACTTATTGCAATATGGTTACTAGGATTTTTTGGCATGTCAACCAGATTGCTGACTGAGATCAAAAATGAAGCGAGCACATATTACGGTATCATGATCGTTGTTTTCCCATCTGTTTTTGCCTTTTGGCTGTTAGGTGCAGACTCCTTGATTCCAAGACTTTCATGGTGGAGCAAAGTTGCCGCTGTGCCGCTTATTTTGGCTCACGTCATTGGTATTTTTCAGTGGATGTTTGAAGGGGGAAGGTGCTGGAAATATCGGTGTGGGCTGGCTGAATTTATGGTAGAGCCGTTATGGGGTGTAGGGTTTTTGTTTTTTAGTTCGATTGCGTGGTACTTGCTGACTTTAACGTTTGTTTCGATTTTTGCTGTGGTGAGAATAAAACTTCTTCTGTTTGATTTGGACTGATTTTTCTGACGTGAAATCGCTTAGTTGATCATTGTTTTTGAGATGTGGTGTTCACTTGGTAATGGCAATGTCTATTTGACAAGAGATAGTTGGGCCTGAGTAAAAGAACCCAAGCTTAATTCAGAATATGTTTTAAGCGATTCCAAATAGAATTCTCCGGCCGCGGCTTCCTCTTAAATTTTAGCTCCCACCACTGTGTGCCAGATTGTCCGGCTGGCTCCCATCCATCCTGTTTAAGTTCATGGATTAACGCGGTGAGAAAATTGATGTGCAGGTGTTCAACCGGTTGCGGGGCGGTCTGGATATTGCTAGAAAAAGGGAACGATGCTTTTTCAGACCGGCCGGCCACATAGCTTTTATTGTGGGATTGGGCGACTGCAACAAAGTGGAACCAAAACAAAGGATGGCCGTTGCTGTGCTGGCCGTTGAGTCTGCTACCAGATAGTAAGCGAACCTCAATTTTGCACGTATCCCACTGTTCAATTTGATGGGCTGATTTGTCCATGCTGGTCAGATGAAAAAGCTTGCTCAGCGCAACATCCCTAGGTTGTTGTCAATCTAAAATAAATGAAAGTTCCAATAAACATAAGAATGATAGGAATTGCAAAGCTTGAGGCGCATCCGGCCATTGAGGTTCCATTTATCCTCCTATTATCTCTAAAAAAGGTAATGGGTGCATAACCAAACCTTCTCAATGACAGATTAACGACCTTCATCGATAAGATTATTGACAAGAGCATAGAAAGGAGAGGTGTCATTCCCACGATGAAGATCAAAAGAGGTGAGGGGTAGCTTTCAGGTGAATCAAGATTTATTCTTTCCCATTTATAAACCCATTCATTAATCCATTCAAATTGATTTATCATCAAGCCATAAAAGATAAAAATGATTCCTGCAATCAGGCCATGTGCAAATCTCGATAGTTGTTTAGGCAAAATTTCTGATTCTTGTTTTGTAACCATGAACCGTTAGCTCCTAATGTCTGGTCAGGTTGAAATCTTAATATTCTTATTTGACCCCAGTTTTTTGTGTAAATGACAAACCTACTTAACCGGCCGAAACACAAACCCAAACTTATAACTTCCCGGCTTGACGTGATACTCCTCCAGAGTAGCGGGACCACAGCTTGCGCCACCAATGGCCGAATGAATATGGTCCAGATTCAGCACCACATTCTCGATCGGATTTAGCTCGTTCGTATGCATCGCTTGGTAGATGTCTGACTCTGTGTAGTGGGACGCCGTCACTTCCATCACGCCACTATCGGTCGAAATTTCTAGCCCCTTGCCCGACCCATCTTTTAGCCACAGCTTGCGCACGTCCGTCTTGTTCCCGTTGGCCTGCGGCATGATGTAATTGACAAACTGATCCGTAACGGTGCTTTCATGCAGGGCCACTAGTGAACCTGCATTCCGGTCCCGATAGTTTTCAAATGGCCCTCGGCCGAAGTAGTCAAACTGCTCAAAGGCTGAATTCAACTGCATCGTGATGCCGATTCGGGGTAAATTCTTCATTGCTACATTGACCTGCACATCATTTTCCATGTGAACCGATCCATCTCCCCGCACGGTGTAGGTGTGCTGATGGATAAATGCCTCTAGCTGACTGTCTGACCCCACGATTGATTGCAGTGTGACTTTGACCGTGCTGGCGTTGATCTGCTCAACCACCATCGCTTCGGCCGTGTGTATCACCTTATCGAGCCCCGCATTTTTCCAGTGCCAAAGATCTTTCATCATGGGGGGCATAAAGTCTTGCGCCTTTTTGAAGCCATCATTGTCAGTAGGGGAGCGCCAAACGTTGAGTTTTGGCCCTTCCGTCAAGATGGCTTGCCCGTTGGTCGACCATTCGACCAATGCTCCGGCCGTTTGATCAAAGACCATCTCAAAATTTTCTCCAACCAGTTTTGCCAACCCATCACCCTGTTTTAAGGTGATGGGCGGCAGCTTGGATGAAACTGGCTCCGGCTTGATGGGCGCACTCCAAGGCAATTTAAACTGCTCGGTGGCGACTTCATGACCCGCTTCGGCCCAAGCGGTGCCATCCTTCAAGAAGAAACGCAGGGTCAGATGGGCCTCTGCGCCCGCTGGCATGTCGTCTGGCTTGTTGAGCTTGAGCGTGAGTTTTTTCGTTTGCTGCGGCCCAATTTCTGGGATTTTAATGTCACCGCTGTCCTGCACAACCCCATCGATCAGAATTTCGTACCGGCCGGTGTAGCCGCTTAAATCTGTGAAGAAGTTTTCGTTAAAAATTGTAAGCGAAGCGGCATACGGCTGGTTCAGATCAACCGCCTTAACCCAGATTGGCTGGAGCAGATACTTATACTCATACATCGGCGGATGAACGGTCCGGTCCGGAAAGATCATTCCGTTGATGCAGAAGTTGTCGTCGTGGATTTCTTCCCCAAAGTCACCGCCGTAGGCCCAATATTCAACTCCGTTTTCATCGGTGAGCAATAGCCCCTGATCAACCCAATCCCACACAAAGCCG
>JBCCSO010000756.1:0-2990 GCA_039199965.1 Chloroflexota bacterium
GATGGCGCGCCAATTTGCACAAGATCAGATTGTGCCAATTGCGGAACACTTTGACCACACCGGTGACTTTCCGCTTGAAACTGTTAAAAAAATGGGGGAGCTTGGATTTATGGGGATCGAAGTGCCTATGGAATATGACGGCGCTGAAATGGATCCGCTGGCATATGCGATTGTCATGGAAGAAATCTCAAAGGCAGATGCCAGCCATGGAACGATTGTTTCTGTAAACAACTCGCTTTACGGCAAGGGATTGCTGCTATTTGGAACCGATGAGCAAAAGAAAAACTATTTAGCCCCTGTAGCTCGTGGTGAAAAGATTGGTGCTTACTCTCTGACTGAGCCGATGAGCGGTAGTGATTCAGGCACAATGAAGAGTCGTGCGGTTTTGAACGCGGCCGGCACCCACTACACCATCAATGGTGTTAAGTCTTGGGTTACCAACGGTCCTGTGGCTGATTTTATTGTGTTGTTCACCATGACAGAGCCAGAGCAAGCACACAAAGGCATCACGGCCTTTTTGGTTGATACCAGCCAGCCGGGTATTTCAATCGGTAAAACGGAACCCAAATTAGGTATACGGGCAAGCGCTACCTGTGAAATGCACTATGAAAATTACGAGGTGCCGGTTGAAAATGTATTGGGTGAAGTTGGCAAAGGGTTCAAAATTGCTATGACGATTTTGGATCACGGCCGGATTGGAATTGCTGCTCAGGCATTGGGTATTGCGGCCGCCGCTTACGAGGCGAGCGTAGCTTACGCAAAAGAGCGTGAAGCGTTTGGTCAAAAAATCGGTCAATTCCAGATGATTCAGCAGAAACTCGCAGATATGTACGTGGAAGTTGAGTCAAGCCGTATGCTGACCTACCATGCAGCTTTGGAATCTGCAAAAGCCAAGAAAAACGGCACTCGCTTCACACTGCCGGCCAGCGCAGCCAAGTTAAAAGCCAGCGAAACCGCCATGTGGGTTGCAACCGAAGCGATTCAGGTTCACGGTGGAATGGGTTACTCAAAAGAAATGCCAATTGAGCGGTATTTCCGTGATGCAAAGATTACGCAGATTTATGAGGGAACTAGTGAGGTTCAGCGCATGGTGATTGCGCGGAATTTGACCGGGCTCCGGTAGGCTCATAAAATCCTAAAATAAAAAGGGATGGTGTTTAATTGGGCACCATCCCTTTTTTGTTACTGTTTAGATGGGAAGGCTGAGGACAACCCTGCCCAACATTGACAAGAGTAAAAACAGAACCAAGAAACTTAAATCTAAACCGCCTGCTGAGGGAATGTACTGACGCAAAATCTGTAGAGGCGGGTCAGTTATCTGATAAACGGCGTTGATAAGAGGATTGTCCGGGTTCACTCGCCCACCAAACATAGGTATCCAAGAGATAATCGCTCGTGCAATCAAGATCCAAATGTATGTTTGGATCGCAAAGTATAATAATACACCAATACTCATGTTATTTTCGTTCTCCAAAAAGAGCGCGACCAACGCGGACATGGGTCGCCCCTTCTTCTATTGCTATTTCAAAATCATCGGTCATCCCCATCGACAGTACGGGAAGCGATTGTTGAAGTTCTTCACTTAACCAATCTCTAAGACTGCGGGTTCGACTGAATACTTTCCTGATAAATTCAGGTTCTGCACCCCAAGGGGCCATTGTCATGAGCCCTGTTGGTGATTGACCGGCGGCCGAATTGACTAACTTTACCGCATCTAAGATGGTTTTCTGTTGTTCCAGACTATTTTCCCAGTCCGAGCAGTTAAAGCCCCCTTTAGATGACTCGCCGCTGATGTTAACTTCTAGCAGAACATCTAGGGTGCGGCCGTTTTCAGACAATTGCCGTCCCAAACGGTTGACGATTTTCGGCCGATCTGCTGCATGGAAAATATGTCCATAGTCAGCAATTGGTTGGCTCTGGCGTGTTTGAAGATGGCCGATATAGTGCCACACAATTCCATTTTCTACCCCAAGCTTTTCTGCCAACCAAGGCACTTTTTCCTCCAGCTCGTGCGACCGATTTTCCCCAAAATGACGAAGCTCAGCCTCATAAGCCTCTTGCAACAGCTCAGGCGGATGGGTTTTGGTTACGGCAACGAGCGTTACATCGGCCGGATTGCGTCCGGCCCGCTCAGCCGCATCATTCATCTTGCTTAGCACCTCAAGGCTATTTTCCCGAATCCCCATTATTCGTCTGCCTCCCGCTCCAGCATTAGAGTCACCGGCCCATCATTGTTAATTTCTACTTTCATGTCTGCGCCAAATTGTCCGGTGGCAACTTTAAAGCCTGCTTCACGCAATCGCCCCACAAAATATTCATACATCGGCTCAGAATGCTCCGGCCGAGACGCATCAATAAAAGATGGCCGCCGCCCCTTGCGCGCGTCACCATAAAGCGTAAATTGTGAAATGACCAGAAGCTCACCGTCTACATCTTGCAGGCCCAAATTCATTTTGCCCGCGTCATCTTCAAACAAGCGAATACCTGCGATTTTATTGGTCAGCCAGTCTGCTTCTTTGTTTGTGTCTGAATGGGTGACCCCCAAAAGGATGCAAAAGCCTTTGTCAATTTGGCCCACAATTCGGCCGTCTACGCGCACGGCCGCACTGGATACTCGCTGAAGTAAAGCACGCATAGTCGAGAGTATAAATAGCCGGTTTCTTACTGGCAACATTATCACTTGAAAACAAACATTCAATTATGATTTGGGTTTGATGAAATGAGCAGATGATGGGATGATGAAGGGGAGCTACGTGTCGATCAGATGATAAGATGATTGTTGCGAAGAGGAAGAGGAGAATGGCTAATAAAATTGTTTTAGAAAACCAAAAGCTGGGAAATTCACCAACAGAGTGGGACATTAACGGGATGGGGGACCCCACGATTCGCCACCATCCAGCAGCAGGCTTTCATTCGCAATCAAGAGTATCGGTTTTGCACGGCGCAGGGAGACGTCCGCACCGTGCTCTACTCAGCCGAGCTGGTCAGGC
>JBCCSO010000757.1:0-2981 GCA_039199965.1 Chloroflexota bacterium
CTTTCGCGTACGCTGACTTTTGATGCGCGGCGGGCGGGGAAAACGCTCGCCAAGATCGCCAGAATGGTGATGATAAACAGCCAAATCAGCGGTCCTCTGAAAGAGAACTGATAGGCCAGCGTCGAGTTGAGTACAAATGAAAGCCCTCTAGTTGACAAGTACCACGCGGCCGGAATACTGAGTGGAATCGCGATGACCCAGCTGAGCCAGCCCAGCAAAATCCCCTCTCCAATAAAGAGGCGGACCACCTGCCCCGATGACGCACCAATGGCGCGCATCACACCAATTTCGCGGGTGCGCTCAAGTACGCTGAGAGACAAGACACCGCTTAGCCCCACACCACCAACCAGCGCAATAACAACCGCCATCACTGCCAGAAGCTGGATGATGATAGACAACCCTTCTGCTAAGTTAGAGGAGATTTCATCGATTGTGTTAGCCCCAAACGGACTTGCTGGCCGAATGCCAATCCCCGTGCTAAGGAAAGTCTCTTCTAGCTCCGTCACAACAGTTTCTTGGTTAGCCGCAGCCTCTTCAGAAAGCTGCATCACAACAAGGTTGGATGTCTCGAATCCAGCCCATTCCCGTTGCAGGACGTCTATTGGCATCAACAGAGTACTTGTACCACCAGCTGGATCAAAGTGCGTTCCCACAAGGGTCACGATCATTTCTTCGTTCGCGCCGTTGGTCAGGATAATCTGATCACCAAGCTCCCAACCCCGTTCGGCCGCAACGATTGTGCCTGCCACAATGCTGTAGGTGTCGGTTTCATTCAACCAGCGCCCCTCAACGATCTCAGTCTTGTACAGATCAGTATCGGCCGATTGCCCGATGATGCTTACCCGTGCATCCGTTACTTCCTTTTCAGCCTGGTCGACAGGGCGCGCAGATCCACCAGTTACGTACCAGCTCTCAGTATCGATGACGCGTTCGTCGGTCAAAGCAGTGCGCTCAAGCAAAGCCATGCGCTCCGGCTGATCGGTTGAGAAAACGATGTGCCACGGATGAACCTCACGCAGTTTCCCATCGGCCGTGTACTGATTAGACTGGCTTACACCCAGGACCATCATAAAGATGGTACCTGCTACAACCAAAGCCACCTGAATAATGACCACCCGCTTTTGGTTGCGGAAGGTGTTACCGATGGTCAAAACAATTGCGTAAGATAAGTTTTTGAATCCAGCTACAAGGCGATTCACGAGCCCCATGGCACCGGCCAAACCGTATGTGCTGATCGCTTCCCGCACACTGATCGTCATACCGGTCCAGAGTGGAATGGCAGCTGCCAGCAGCGGAGCAACCACGCAGATGATAATCTGGATAATGACGGCCGTTGTGTCAATCGCAATTTCGTTGGTTTCAAGATTTAAAAAGTTCGCGAAAAAGGTTTGCAGTCCATATGCAGACAGAATGCCCAGCGGTAGTGAAATCACCATCGCTAGAAGCCCATAACTGATGACCAAGATGAAATAGCTCCACGCCACCTGCCACTGGCTAGCCCCAATCGCCTTCATCACCCCAATCAAGCTCGTCTGCTGCGACACAATCGCGCTGATCGAGTTGTAGACAAGAAAAATGCCCAAGATAACAACCACAACGCCGATGATGCCCAAAATTAAAAAGAGAGCGTTCAAAATACCGGTTGCTGGATTGACATCAGGTGGAATGATGCGTTCTTGGCCAGGAAATGCTGTTCCTACAGAGTCTACGTTAATGCCGTCGAAATAGTCCTGTATTTCTTGGTCAATGATTTCAGCCCGTGCTGGGTCCCAAGTTTCGCTGCGCAGTTGAACAATTTGGTAATCCTCACGGCCGGTAATGCGGCCATACGTTTTTGCATCTGCGTAGAACGTTTCGCCAAAGCTAGGTTCTGGTCCGATCGGGTCCATCAGCGCCACAATAGGATAGACGGTCACTTTGTCACCGAAACGGATTTGAACGCTGTCGCCCACCTCTAACTGAGCTTCCCCAACGGAAATGACGCCGATTCCTAGTGTATTTCGGCCGGGCAAAACTCCTTCACGCAAGCCATCAGGCCCCATCAGCATTTCATCTGGTGAATAACCCTCACGCGCTTTGATCCGCGCAGATTGCCAGTCGTCTGAGTCCGATAAACGCCACTCGACACCGCCACTAAAAAGCCCTTCAACCTGCCAAACGCCGTCTATATTTCCGATGCGATCGAGTTCGTCAGCTGTAATAGCTGGAGTGAGTGCAAGGCGGATGTGAGCAGGATCTGCGTTGATATAGGCTTCATCAATAGCAGCTTGAATCACATTCCGGCCGCCCACAACCAATCCAATGGCAATAGAACCGAGCGCGATAACAAGAACAACTTGAAGGGTCCGGGATTTATTTCCCCAGAGGTCAAACCAAACTTTTGCGAGTAGTGTAATCATGGCACAAATGACAAATTTCGAGTCAGGAGACTAGACCATCCTTATGACTCGTAACTCTTTAAACTATGCAGGAACGGCTTCCTTCTTTTGACCGTTTTGGTAGCTGCCGTTCTTGTGACCATTAGCGTGACCATTCAAAACGGGCTCTGGTTTTGTCATACGGGTATCTGAGGCGATGTTGCCGTTAACAATCTCAATTTTGCGGGGAATGCGATCAGCAAGCTCAGCATCGTGGGTAACCATGAGCATGGTTTTGCCCTGTTCTTCAACAAGCTGCATGAACAAGTCAAACACTTGCCCGGCCGTTTTGGCGTCTAAGTTACCGGTCGGTTCGTCCGCAACGAGGAGTGGTGCATCAGTGGCAAGAGCACGCGCAATCGCGGCACGCTGCTGCTGACCACCAGAAACCATACCGGGAAGTTTGAGTGCTTGATCCGCCAGCCCAACCATGTCGAGCAGATTCATAGCCCGCTCACGTCGTTCAGAGCGGCTGTACATCCATGCAAATTCCATGGGTAGCATCACATTTTGTAGCAAGCTTAGAGATGGAAGCATTTGAAAAAATTGGAAAATAATACCAAC
>JBCCSO010000758.1:0-2977 GCA_039199965.1 Chloroflexota bacterium
ATGGGTGTCAGCACTGAAGAATGGACCACCTACATGATTGAGCGGTTGAGCTTGACCATTTCACCTGCTGATGTACAAGAAAGAATCATCGGCGCGATGGAAGATCTCTATCGCGAGCGCATTCCGTTTTTCCCCGGTGCGCTGGAGCTAATTCAGTGGGCTCACGCAAATTACCCGACGGCCGTGGCATCTGGTTCACCGCGCCGTTTGATTGATGCGGTGACGGGTGCCCCGGAGCTTGAGGGGTTGTTTAAGCTCACCTTGGCGGCCGATGAGGTTGGTAAAGGGAAGCCGGACCCGGCCGTTTATCTTGAAACCGCAAAGATGCTAAATATTGCGCCAGAAAACTGCGTGGTTTTAGAGGATTCTGGAAACGGAGTTTTGTCTGGCGTGCGGGCAGGCATGTACACAATTAACGTACCTGATGAGCGCTTTCCGCCATCACCCGAAAAGCAGAAAGAAGCCCATGCCATTTGCACAGACCTGAGCGAAGCGCTTGCTCATCTAAACGCTTTATAGATCATATATTCTGATACAATGGGCGCATGATTTGGCCCCGTTCAATTGTTCACCTCGATATGGACGCATTTTTTGTGAATGTCCATCTTCTGGAGCATCCTGATGATCGAGGGCTGCCGATTGCCGTGGGAGGAAACCCAAACGGCCGGGGGGTAGTGGCTAGCGCAAGCTATGAAGCACGCCAATTCGGAGTCCGCTCAGCGATGCCTAGCAGCCATGCCCTGCGCTTGTGCCCTCAGATCAAGTTTGTGCGCCACAACTGGCCCCTCATCAAAGAAACATCTTCGGCTGTGATGAAGGTACTGACTGAGTACGGCCCTATCGAAAAAATGAGCGTGGATGAAGCCTATGTAGATGTTTCTGCACACGCAGACCCAGAAAGCGTGGCGCTGATTATGCGGGAGCGAGTCAAGCTTGAGACCAGCTGCCCAGCATCAGTTGGATTGGCAACCAGCAAACTAGTAGCAAAAATCGCCTCAGACTATGACAAGCCAGAAGGGTGTACGATTATTCCTCCTGGCGAAGAAGAAGCTTTTTTGGCACCGCTGTCTGTGCGGGCTATTTCAGGGATTGGACCCGCTACGGCCGGTAAGCTAGGGCAGTTTAATATTGAAACCTGCGGCCAACTGGCTAGCTTTGATTTTGCAACGCTGTATGCGAGCTTTAAAAATCAGGCGGAGTGGCTCCAGCGGCGGGCGAAGGGGATTGATAATCGCAAGGTTGAGTCCGACCCCGGATTGTCAAAAAGTATCAGCCAAGAGCGGACGTTTAATGATGACATTGATGATCCAGACTATTTGAACCAAAAAATTAAAGAGATGGCTGAATCTGTCTCGAAGAGCTTGAAACGGCAAAATCTAATTGCGCATACGGTGACGATTAAGTTCCGCTGGAACGACTTCACTACGTTTACGCGCCAGCGATCAGTTGAGAACGGGATTGATAGCGGTCGTGAAATTGAGCGTTTGGCGAACGCCATCTTTAAAAATTATTGGGAGGGAGAGAAGCTGCGCCTAATAGGTGTAGGGGTGAGCAATATTATTGAGCCAACCGGCCGACAGTTGGAGCTTTTTCCAGATTTAGATCTGACAGACTATCAGTAGACCGGTAGGCTTATCTTACGAGACCGGTCAGGTTTTCAAGACCTGACCGGTCTTCTAGTTCATGCGAGCTTGTCGGTTACTCAAACTTGAAGCCCAACTGTTCAAGCTCCGGCCGAAGATTAGTGCGGCGTGGGGCGTTCAACCGCTTGGCGATGGGACCGGTCCACGCGGCCGCGTCTAGATTGCGCCCTTGAGCGTTGTAGTGGTTCGCTAGTTCTTGGTCGTGCTGTTCTAGAAGAGAAGTTGGGTCAGCCTCGCTGTACTTCTCATAGTGAACCACGAGATCGCGGGGTAAGCGGGGTTTTTGATCCGGGATTTGGCTCTCTTCTGCGTAGCCGATGCACATGCCGTACACAACGTAAGAGCCATCGGGTAGACCCAGCAGCTCGGCCGCTTGTTGCGGATGATTGCGCATGCCGCCGATCATGACCACGCCCAATCCAAACGATTCTGCGGCCGTGTTGGCCGACATACCAACCAGAGCCGCATCCACAGAGGATACGAGGGTTGTTTCCAGTCCTCGAACCAGCTTTTCACCGTGCATGGCGCACGCTGCTTCAAGCCGACTGATGTCTGCGCAAAAGGCAAAGAAAACCGGGCAGGTTTCAATGTGCTTCTGATTACCAGCCATCACGGCCAGCTTCTTTTTGGTCTCTTGATTGCGCACTACCACGATGCTGTAGGTCTGCATATTGCTGCTAGTGGGGGAGCGCCGGGCGGCATCTAAAATGGCATTTACCATTTCATCTGGTACGTTCTGATCTGTAAAGGCCCTGATTGTGACGTGATTGTTTAATACGGTTGTCGTTTCTGTTGCTGTGCTCATGGTTGGGTTACGCTTAAAATTTTTGCTGCTGGTTCAGGTTGGTTAAACGGTGGGTGGTATACGATAAAAGGTAACCGGTTTTAAACCGTACACTGGTTACTGTTCATCGTACACAAAGCAGAGAGATAACTTTAAATCGAATCTTTTAGGTTAAAGGTTCTGGTTCCTCTGTCTGCTCTTCTTCGCGGATTTTGATGGGTGTCATCATCTCGGGGAATTTTCCCATTTTCCCAGCATAAACCGAGCGAATATGATCCATATCTTGCTTTACGTCGTCTCCAAAGTAGAGGGGGACACTGTCTATCCCCATGGTACGGGTTTTGAAGTCAAGATAGGTGCTGTAGACGGGCAGATTGGCCCCTTTAGCGATGTGGTAGAAACCGCTGCGCCACATGTCTCGTTTGACCCGTGTTCCGGCCGGGGCGATGAGCAGGTTCACCTTTTCACGGTTTTCTACCATCTCCACAACTTCTTGCACTTTGTTTCCCTTGGCACCAGCCATCACAGGAATGCCCCCAGACCATAAAAC
>JBCCSO010000759.1:0-2976 GCA_039199965.1 Chloroflexota bacterium
AGATCACCAAACTCATTGCGCAGGGTGCGTTTGATAACGGGTAATGGGATGGCCGGTACAGTGTCCTGAAGGCCAAGCAGCTCCATCGTGACTTCAAGCGGTAAAACATCAACTCGCGCGCTCAGAAATTGACCCAGCTTGATCATGACGCCTCCCATTTCGATGGCAAGGTCGCGGAAGCGGCGGGCGTAGCGGCGCATGCGGTTCGGCCGGGTGCGCAAAATGGCCCAGCGAATACCCGGTATGCGGCCGATGAGTACATCGAAAAAAGCAAAATGCAGGATGGCACCCCCAAAAAAGGTGACAATTTTCCGGTAGCGCGGCCGGTCGATGTACAGTGAGTTGGTCGTCGTCATGCGTTTACATTCTTCATGCAGGCATCAGATTTATGTAGATTATAACGGTCTCGTTACGGGTGTCACACACTCAGGTGTGTTTCTTGTGGAAGTACCGGAAAAGCGAGTTTTCCTATCAAAAAATCTACTTTGAGTCAATTCTACCCACTGTGCACAATAATCTGAGGAAAGCACTCCGTGTCATACGCATACGTTCAGTGGCTGATCCATAGATATGACACTTGTCAAAAAACTGGATCGTCCAAGTCGAGATACTGCCGACATGGTTTAGCTTATTAAAGCGTTTGATCAGTTGGGCGTTCGTTTTCGCTTTTTGAAGGCTGGGATCAGCACTGAAGAGCCTATGGGAAAAATAGTTGTGGCCATTTTTCCCGCTGTAGCCCAAGCAGAAAGGCAACGAATTCTTGAACGAACGAATTAAAGCCCAGTGAGTTTGTGCAAAAATAAGATTTTAGCTGTTGACTTTGTAGCTGCTTCTGCAAGAGATAAACAATGGATATTGTCATCCGCGAACTACAACTAGCCGATGCGCAACCGATAGAGCTGGCCTTTTTGGATCAGGGTTGGAACAAACCGGCTGCACAGTATGAACAATACTTTTCTGAACAAGCGGCAGGCACCCGCGCTGTGTTGTTGGCTGAAATAGAGGGAGCATTCGCGGGCTATTTAACGATTGTTTGGGAGTCAGGCTACCCACCGTTTGCTGAGGCCAATATCCCTGAAATTGTTGATTTCAACGTGCTGGAAAAATTCCAGCGGCGCAGCATCGGATCACAGCTCATGGACGCGGCTGAGGCACGGATCAAAACCCGCTCAAACACGGCCGGAATCGGATTTGGGCTGATGCACGATTATGGCAAAGCCCAAATTCTGTATGCGCACCGGGGCTACATTCCCGATGGTCGGGGCATTTACGCTCACGGCCGCTGGCTCAATGATGGGGATGAGGTGGTAATTGGCCATGATATTGCTCTATACCTTACCAAAAAGCTTGTCACATAAAGATTTCGGAAGTTTTGTAAACCAATTAAATTTTCTTGACATCAGTAAACTTCCGAAGTCTTAATCACTACATCACCCGACTTGGCACCATCCCTCTAATTCTTAGACAATTACCTCAAACCAGAAAGGCGAGGTAATTAAATGACCCCAAACTCTACTGAACGCAAACTACTGCTAGATTTTGATGAATCCGGCTCAAAACGAACGGCCGTTGCAGTGTCAACGCTCCAGCCGGGTGGGAAAACACCCCATGCGGCCTTTGATGAAGAGCGACTCTACTATTTTCTTGACGGCCGGGGCGTCATCAGCATCTACGAAGAATTTCCAGAAGGGGATGTCTATGAAATCCGCCAAGATATGTCTGTGTTCATGACACCGGGTATCACCCACGAAATTTTTAATATTGGGGATGGTCCCCTGCGCTACGTTGAGTTTGTGGTTAGAGGGGGTATCAAACCCGCCGGAGATTTATCGTGGTCGGCCGTGAGCCAGCGGGGGGTGACGGTTGAAAAGCCGACCGTGGGGGCTGGTGTGGCTGTCACTGACGTGTTTGATGAAGCCAGCAATCGATCACAGCGTGAAGGGCAGCATCTGGTCATTCGGGATGTTAATTTACGACGGCCGCAAAAGTTTGCCAACGCAGAGGTGCTGACTGTCGCATCGGGCCGTGCCACACGGCTCCACACTCACTTCGATACAGGGGAAACGAGCTACGTCATTAGCGGCGAAGGTGAATTTGTCTGGGACAATGAGCGGATTCCGTGCCAGCCGGGTTCCGTGGTGAGCTACCCGATTGGGGTGCAGCGGCAGGTGGTCAACACCGGCCGGTTTCCGCTCACTTACGTTCTCATCGCTTCGTTTTTATGATTGGTTGCCCCATTCGATTTTGCCTAAGACAATTCATGATCTCATTTTTCAAAGGCAATACCAGATGGACATTCTTGACCACACCCCAAATTTTTCGGCCGAAGCCGCCCTCGAAATCCTCCAATCCAACTACGCGATAACGGGGGAACTCAAACCGCTCCCCAGCGAGCGCGACCAGAACTTTCGTGTAATAGCAAACAGCGGTGAGCAGTACGTTCTCAAGATCGCCAATGGGCTGGAAAACCCCGGCTTTCTAAACGCTCAGCATAAGGCTTGGGGACAACTTGTGGGTAAGGTAGATTTTTGCCCACAGTTGATCTCTACAATCGGGGGAAAACCATCAATCACTGTGGATAAAGTGGGGATAACTGTGGATAACCATAGTGTTTCTGTGGAAAACGGGCGAACAAGTTCGCCTAAGGACCGAACAAGTTCGGGCCATGTCGTTCAGCTTGTGACGTGGTTAGAGGGGGTTCCCTTGGCCGATGTCGGCCGCCAAACAGATGGCTTAATGCGGGATTTAGGCCACAAGCTGGGGCAGATGGATGCCGCCTTGGCTGGCTTTGATCACCCGGCCGCCCATCGTAAATTCCACTGGGATTTGGCACATGGGTTAGAAGTTGTGGCTGAAAAACGCCATCTGATAAATGAGCCAGAAGTTGGTGAGCTAGTTGACAACATCGTGACTGGGTTTGAGACTCGTGTAGTTCCCATCCTGCCAAAGCTGCGCCAAAGCGTGATTCATAACGAC
>JBCCSO010000760.1:0-2974 GCA_039199965.1 Chloroflexota bacterium
CATCTCTGCCCGTTTGGCGACTTGCCGCATAGTTAAGCCTTGATCACCCTGCTCCGCCAAAATGTGCAAAGCGGTCACAATAATTAACTCTGTTTTCTGCTCCGTTTTGACCGACAAATTCAAAATCTCCCGCTTATACATCTTCTAAAACTAACCGTTGACATTGTAGGTCAGGTGACCTACAATGTCAATCAAGCATTAGGTCAAGTGACCTAAAAGGCTATTTTCTTAAAAATTTTTCCACTAAAGGGGTGATATTTTGGATACGATGAAAGGGATTGTCATTGAAGGGGATGCCCCTCAACTGCGAAGCAATTTACCGGTACCACCAGTGCAAAAAGGTGAGGTCAGGATAAAGATTTTATACAGTACGGTTAATGGCCATGAAATTGAATTGGCCACCAACAAGCGAATGAATTTTCTGAAAAGGCTCATGGGGGCAAGAGGTGAGGTTCAAACAGGCTTGGAGTTCTCTGGCGTCGTTGAAACTGACGGCAAGCTTTTCAGAAAAGGGGAAAGCGTGCTTGGCTATGTTGACTTGACCAAAGGCTGGAAACCACATGCAGAGTATATTTCTATTCCTGAAAAGTATCTGGCCCGGCTACCCGCATCATTATCGCCAAAAGAGGCGGCAACCTTGCCTATGAGTGCTCTAACAGCCCTCGTTACCTTGCGTGAAGTTGCAGATATTAAAGCAGGTGACTCCGTTTTGATTCTGGGAGCAACGGGTGGGGTTGGGGTGATGGCCATACAGCTGGCTTCAGCCCTTGGTGCCAAAACGACCGCTGTGGCAAGCTCCAAACATCATCAGCTATTGCAAGAACTTGGGGCTGACAATCTAATTGATTACAAAACCACCGATATTACCCAAACGACCGAGCAATATGATTTGATTTTTGATCTGACGACAAACTATCGCTATCAACAAATTCGCCACTTGTTGACCGACAGTGGGGTATTTGTTCCAGCAGACCCCTTCAAATCGCTATTTGATATTTTGTTCTACAGAAAGTCAGTGAAGTGGTTGCTTGTGGATAGGGGTGATTCAGCCTTGATCGCGGAACTGGCAGAATGGGCAACAAATGGCAAATTAAAAGCGGTCATTGATAGCCATTTTGAATTAGCTGATTACAAAGCAGCTTTTGAAAGGGCTTTGTCGCGTGGTAAAGCAGGGAGGGTTCTTATCAAGCTCGGAAATTAATCATCTGCATACGGCCGAACTAGTTCGGGCCTTCTCCTCAAGGAGAAGGGTGGATTCGCCCTCTCCCAGTCTTTGGAGAGGGTCCCTGCGCAGCAGGGGGGTGAGGATTCAGGGCAGGATCTATACCAGTATTAATTGACGAAACTCGAAAACGGTGAAGTGAGGCATACAAAAGCACTGTAATGCTTGAGCTTATTTCCTGAATAAAACAAGGCTAACAAAAGGTTTTTGAGCAGGTCAAATCGGCCGATCCTGTCTAAAATAAGCAATGATGATCGAAAATCGCATACAGTGGAATGATTCAAACCTTATAGAACAAATCATTGACGGCCGTAAAACAGCGACCGCTTGGCCAATTGAGTCAGGTCTTGGGTTAGATGATTACAATACGCCGCTACACGTTGGGCTAGTTTATACGGTCTATGACGCTAAATTAAATCCCTGCTGTCGGATTAGAGTTACTCAGGTTGAACTAGTAAGCTGGGGAAGTATCCCTGAGCGTTTATGGCGAGAAGATCCTGCATTTTCTGGCCATACTTCACTCGAAGCGTTTATCAACGATCACTATGATTTCTTTGGTCAACCAGATGATGACTTTGAATTTCTAGCCATCTATTTTGAGCAAGTCGAAACGTTATGAGCCAGCTTACCTCGTTTAAATTTGTGCTGGATTGGTATTTAAATTGCCAGTTTGCTGGATTAATTTGGGCCCATGAACGAGGGTTGTATCAAGCGGCCGGATTGGATGTAACACTGATCCATCCAAACGAATACCCAACAACCTCAACGCTGAATGAGGTAATGCGTCACGAACTGGCAGCAGGCTGTATGGAAGATAATTTAGTAGTCCGGGCAGCCCTAGCGGGAAAAGGCGTGCGAGCAATTGGGGCTATGTTACAGCAAACCCCCATGGTGCTGATGACGGCGCCCGACAACGGCATACAAACGCTACATGATTTACCCGGCCGGCACATTGGGATGCATGCAGATGGAGAACATCTCTTACGCACCGTGCTGACGCTTCATGGTATTGACCATCAGCAGGTGAAAATCAGCGTGGGAGGTTGGGATCTACATGCTTTAATCAACGGCCAGCTTGACGCTGTGCAAGGGTACACCATTACCGAGCCTGCCGACTTAAAAGCGCTTGGGCTTACCCCGTACCTGATCCCGGTGCGTCATCATCAGCTCCATCCGTATGCCCAGATGATGTTTACTACGACCACTTGTATTAAAGAGCATAAAAATGTGCTTCAGTCGTTCATGAACGCCACGTTTGAAGGATGGCGGCAGGCGATGACTCACAAGCAAGAAGCAGCCGCTTTGGTTGCGGCCGTATCACGAGATCAGCCTGACCCAGTTGTGAATGAGCAAATTCTTGAGGCCATGTACCCCATCGTCGTAGGCGGTTATGACCTTGAGCGTCTAGGCATTCTCAATCGTGGCAGATGGGAACGAAATCTTGCCACCTATCATCAATTTGGCATGGTTGATCGGCTAGCCAGCTTTGAAGAAGTTGTGGACAATCAATTTACACCAGATCACAACCCGCAGCAGCAAATTGGGGTAAACTAAAAAGAGAACTCAATCATTTACAAACATGTGTTGATTGGTTAAGCCAATTACCTCGCACTGCTTTATGAATTCTTCCCTTTCCTCTTTTACCCACACCGTCGGATGGCACTGCTCATCTACCAGCGTTTCCAACGTCGCCCAGTATTTTGGGGTGCCGATGTCAGAAGCGATGGCTTTTGGTCTGGGAGCCGGATTGGG
>JBCCSO010000761.1:0-2973 GCA_039199965.1 Chloroflexota bacterium
GTCGTAATCCCCTCACACAAGCGAGCTCCTGCAATTATTGGCAGCCACTGCTCATATTCTGCCCGCGCGGCCGCTTGCTCAGCCTCATCGGCCGAATAGAGCTCAAGATAGCGGTACAAATAATGGTCGTGGAAAGCGGTCACCAGCGCCTCAAATTCGGGATTAGGCTCCTCATTCCCCGTAATGCCCCCGATAAACAAGATGGTCGATCGGGCCAAATCAGCCAGCGGATTACCCAATGAGCAATCGTTCCAGTCAACAATATACTCTTGACCGGCCGCAACTACAATATTTCCCGGATGAAAATCTCCGTGGCATAAACTTTGACCATCGGGCAGTTGCTCTAGTTGAGCCAGCAACATCTGCTTCATTTCATCAGACAAAGGTGCCGCCCGGCCGATATTATCAACCAGCTTCTCTCGCTGAGAACGTAGCTCGATGTGGTCCACATCCAACCGGTGCATTTTAATCTGCAATTGGGCCAATCGTTTAGCAAAATTAGCCCCCAAGCTGCTATCTTCATCCAACAGCTCAAGCATATTCTTCCCATCAAGGTGTTCAAACTCCAACCCGTTACGGCCGTTGATCTCTAAAAGCTCACCGACTTTGGGTACTGGCAACGGCAATTGATTAATCACAGCCGTGCGGCTCGCCTCATTCTTAATCCAAGGGAGTAGAAACCAATCGTGATAGAGCTTTACAACCTGCCCTTCCCCCCATGTGTGAATATCCGCCGTACGCCCCCGTGCGACAATGTCACCTAACTCTTTGTTTCTCATCTCTGTCTCTTTTACTAAATTTGTCTGACTAAAAGACACTGAAAGTTATTCCAACTCTTCAGCCACGCGCACAATAATCTGTTCAGCCACCTCAGCCTTCGACTGCAGCGGAAACTTGGCGACCAATCCATCTGCATCCAAAAGCGTCACTCGGTTGGTGCTCACCCCAAACCCAGCTCCCGGGGCGGTGACATCGTTGATGGCGATAAAGTCTAGCCCTTTGCGGATCAGTTTGTCCCGGCCGTATTTGAATGCGTCCTGCGTTTCGGCCGCAAACCCCAACACCACTTTGGGGAATCCAGACTGATCCCGCTTTTCCTTAACCCCCTGCAAGATATCGAGCGTCCGCTCAAGACCGATGGCCATCCCCCACTCTTCCGCTTGGGTCTTTTTGATCTTTTGATCAGATTTGGTTGACGGGGTGAAATCAGACACCGCGGCCGCCATTAGCAAAATATCGGCGCTTTTACACGCTTCAACGGTGGCGTCATGCATTTCAAGCGTTGAACTAACGCTGATCAACTCACATTCGGCCGGGGGCTCAATGGCAACGGGGCCCAAAATCAAAGTGACTTCCGCCCCCGCGTCAATCGCAGCCTGCACCAGCGCCACCCCCTGCTTACCCGTTGAACGATTGGTAATAAAACGGACTGGATCGATTTTTTCACGGGTAGGCCCAGCAGTGACCACCACTTTGCGGCCAGCTAGCAGGCCATCCCGCCCCAGCACCGGCCGCAGTGCAGCCAGAATCGCCATCGGTTCAACCATGCGCCCTTTCCCCATCAGGCCGCTGGCCATACGCCCTTCGGCCGGACCAATCAAGTGAACGCCTCTATTTTGCAGCGTTTCAACATTGGCAACCGTGGCAGGGTGGGCGTACATGCCACCGTCCATAGCGGGGGCAACCATCAGCGGGCAGCGTAAACCGATGGCGGTTAGCGTCAACAAATTATCCGCGATGCCGTGGGCCAGTTTAGCCAACGTATTGGCCGTTGCCGGAACCACCACCATTAAGTCGGCCGTCTCACCTAAATTAACGTGTTGCACGTGCTCCCGATCATCCCACATGTCTGAATAAACAGTCCGGCCGGTCACTGACTGAAAGGCCAGTGGTGAGACAAATTTTTGGGCCGATTCGGTCACGATTACGTCTACCAATGCCCCCTGTTGGGTTAGCTTTGATGCAAGATCAATCGCCTTATAACAAGCGATTGAGCCCGTCACTCCTAAAATAATGCGTTTGTTCTCAAAAATGGTCGCCATGGTTGGAAGTGTAGAGAGAAAAGAGATAAGAGACAAGATAGATTGGAGAGGTTAGGTGTTAGAGATTAGAGGTTAGTAGTGCCTCAAAACTAACCTATAATCTCTAACACCCAGGTTCTCCCCCCCAATGTCTAGCCCCCAATATCTAACTCAGATAAAGTTCTGTTTATGGAAAAAGTTACCTCACAAATTCAATATCGTTTAGCCGGAATCATCTTCTTGGCTCAACGCTTATTGTCTGCCAGTTTCATTGCGGCCTTCACCCTTACACCCATCATTTCCATCTACCTCAGCGGCAGCGAAAGCCAAGCAGGTGTCCCCAACACCATTGTTTTGGTTAGCCGCGCGATGTTTGCTTATCCTTTTGGTCTAATGATGGATCGGCTCGGCCGACGATTTGCCCTGGCTAGCGGTTATACGGCATTTGTCATTGGAGGACTTGTATCGGTCGCAGCCATTGCGACGGAAAGCTATTTACTTTTCATGATTGGCGCCTTCTTCATCGGTGCATCCCGAACGGCCGGTGACCAAAGCCGCTTTATTGCGGCCGAAATTTTCCAACTTAATCGTCGTGCCACCATCATTGGGGCGATTGTGTTTGCCGGTACAGTTGGATCAGTATTTGGACCGCTTGTTGTTCCGGCATCTCGACGCTGGATCGAGCAATTTGGTTTCCCTGCGGATTCTGGCCCTTTTATGATTGCGGCCGGTTTGATGGCGATCGCAGCCTTGGTAACTTTTGTTCTTCTAAACCCAGATCCGCTACAAGTAGGCCAGCAGATTGCGGCCGAAGAAGCAGCGTCCAACCCGGACAGCATTGAATCTACTGGGGAACCAAGGGATTGGCGCACAATTTTCAGCCAACCGATGGTGCAACTCGCAGTTTTGTCGATGACGCTGGGCTACTTTGTCATGACCCTCGTGATGGTCA
>JBCCSO010000762.1:0-2964 GCA_039199965.1 Chloroflexota bacterium
CTGCAGTATTTCTACGGCAGCCACTTTATCAGCATACGCCTTGTTCGGCCGACCCGGCTGCAGTTTTGGGTTGAAGAAATTTCTTCAAACGAGACGAAAGTTATTTTGCAGCTTGACAGCCTAGTGGCGAAGTGGTTTGCACCCATTTGGTCGTTTGGTAACCGCTATTTCTGGAACAGCTTCGGCCGCTGGGCATCTAGATCAGCATAGCCAAAAATTACCGTTCTCTCTATACGCTGGCGGGCTAAAGCCCGGAGCTAGAAACGACGCCCTGCCGGGCTTGCACGAAAGGCCAGCGGCCGTTGTTCCCAGCCGCTGGGATTTATCCCACAGCGACCCATTCACGCGGTTTGAATTTCTATTTTCAGGAGGACTGAAATCATGACCACCACAGTTTTAGTTTACGATGCGCCGCCAGTTGCGCCTCAACCCAAAGCCCCCAAACCATCATCAACCGTTTTGTCTGAATGGCAAATCGGATTCCAGCTGTTCCGGCTGGGACTATCATCGCTTGAATTGCGCCGGTTGCCAAAGGGAAAAGGTGAGCCAATCGTGCTCATACCTGGTTTTCTAGCACCCGAATGGAGCATGGAACCGCTCCGCAAATATCTCAATTGGTTAGGCTACTCGGCCAGCCACTGGGGATTGGGCGTGAATAGGGGCAACCCTGAGCGAGATCACGCACTGTTGGCCCCAAAGGTCGTTGAGCTGGCCAAGCAAACGGGACAGCCGATTACACTCGTAGGTTGGAGCTTGGGGGGCACCATCGCCCGGGAGGTTGCTCGAATATTGCCAGAGTCTGTGGCTCAGGTAATTACATACGGTACCCCTGTGATCGGTGGCCCAACGTACACGGTTGGAGCTCGGTCCTACGGGGAAGAAGAGTGTGAACGAATTTCAAGCATCATCGACGAACTCGACCGAGAATCTCCCATTCAGGTTCCCATCACGGCCATTTTTACCCGGAACGATGGGACGGTTTCATGGCCAGCCTGCATTGATCGCACCAGTAAAGATGTGACCCATATTGAGGTCAAATCGTCTCACGGTTCAATGGGCGTCGACCCGGACGTATGGCGCGTTGTGGGAGAAAAATTAAGTGAGCAGAGAAGCAAGTAATCCAAAAGAACTTTTCAATAGTGTCCAGTATGGATTCTCCCAAGTGGCCCTAGCGCGTGGTTCACGCTTTATCTCTGTGAGCGGTCAAGTTGCTTGGGATGCTGAACAAGAGCTGACCGGCCACGATGACATCTACGCTGAATCAGTAAAATCGCTGGAAAACTTACAGACCGCTCTGCAATCTGTCGGGGCTACGCTTGATGATGTTATTGGGCTAAGGATTTATATCGTGGACTATGATCGGGTCGCTGATTCAGGCCTGATAAGCAAAGCACTGCTTGAATTTTTCCCTAACGGTAAAGCCCCAACCGCTACATGGGTTGGAGTTCAAAGCTTGGCAAATCCTGATTTCAGAATTGAGTTTGAGGCAACGGCCGTGACTGACTAGACTTATGTCATGTCAAAATCATCATTAAAAATAGCCGTGGCGGGTGCGGGGTCGATCGGCTGCTACATTGGCGGCCGATTAGCCGCTAGCGGGGCCAGTGTTACGCTCTTGCTCCGGCCGTGGCTTAAAGAGCAGCTTGATGAGCACGGTATTCACATTAGCCATCTTCACGAAACAAGGGATTCAAATCCAGCCAGTCTGAGTTGGGTAACTGATCCGGCTTGTTTGCAAACGGCCGATGTCATTCTGATCACAGTTAAAAGTGGCGCTACAGAGGCGATTGCACAAACCATCCTTGAATATGCCCGGCCGAAAACCACAGTTGTCAGCTTGCAGAACGGAGTTGATAATCTGCCAAAGTTAAAGCGCATTTTGTCAAACTTTAAGGTTGTTGGTGGGATGGTCCCATACAATGTTGTTCAGCTAGGCGGTGGTAGATTCAAGCAAGCGACCGCTGGTGAGGTTTGGTTTGGTGAAGGGGGCGAAGATGTAGCCAAGACCTTTGACCAACTAGGTCTGCCAACCCGATACCATGATGATATTGAAGCGGTTCACTGGGGGAAACTGCTGCTGAATTTGAATAATCCGATTCAAGCGCTGTCTGGCATAACTTTGAAAGATGAGCTGTCAAAACGGGAATTTCGTATGGTATTGGCGGGGGCAATAGATGAAGCACTTGCGGTCTACAAAGCGGTTGGCATTGAGCCTGTTGCTGTAACCAAAATTCCGGTCACGTGGCTACCTACTGCCTTGCGCCTACCAGATTGGATATTTTCCCGCGTGGCAAAATCAACGTTGGATGTTGATCCGGCCGCTAAATCATCGATGTGGGAGGATTTGCAAAAGGGGCGCAAAACTGAAATTGAACAAATAAACGGCGTGATCGTTCGTTTGGCTGTCCAGCACAGCCTCAGTGTGCCAATCAACAAACGACTGGTAGACGCAATCCATGCAGCTGAATCTGGTGGAATGCAGGTGATGAAGGCGAAAGAAATGCTGCTTGGGCCTGTTGATCGGCCATAATTTTGAGCTATGCTTTAACCTTGTTGTTTTGAGCGGTTAAATGCTCAGTTTGGAGGAAACAGAAACATGAAAAGTTATAGTGCATCAGCAATGATCGATGCAAGCCCAGAGACCGTGTGGGGTATTTTGACAGACGCGGCCGGTTATCCAGAGTGGGACCCCGGCATGGTGCGGATTGAGGGAAATATTGCCCTCGGGGAAAAGGTGAAGTTTTTTACTAAATTTAGCCCAGATCAAGCCTTTGCGGTCAAAGTAACGGGCTACGAAGCCGCTAGAAAAATAGTGTTTACCGGCGGCTTGCCTCTGGGTCTGTTTAAGTCTGAGCGGACACACACGCTTAAAACCACGGCCGATGGTTATACGGAATTCCACACCGAAGAAATTTTTAGCGGCATTTTGCTGCCGTTATTTGGCCGTCAGATACCTGACCTGAC
>JBCCSO010000763.1:0-2963 GCA_039199965.1 Chloroflexota bacterium
GGCAACAAAGCGGCTAACGAATTGTGTGAAGAGGCCGATTTAGTGATCACGATTGGCAGTCGTTTGAATGACTTCATGACGGCATCCACCACCGCTTTCGCTAATCCAGACGTGAAATTTATCAATATCAACATTGCTGAGTTTGATTCTCACAAACAAGGTGCACTGCCCTTAACTGGTGACGCGCGCGCTACTATGGAGCAGCTCTCAAACATGCTAGAAGGATGGGGAGGTACGGAATCAGCCTATCGCAGTCGAGCAAAAACACTGGCGGAAGAGTGGGATGAGATTGTCACCGGCTACTACAACGCAGAGCATGAGCCTTTGCCATCTCAATCTGAAGTGTTGGGTGCGGTGAACACGTTCTGTGATGATACCGATGTGATTGTGAACGCGGCCGGTTCTGCTCCCGGAGATCTTCACAAACTGTGGCGTACAACTGATCCTAAGCAATACCATCTTGAATATGGCAATTCCTGTATGGGGTATGAAATAGCTGGTGGGATTGGGATCAAAATGGCTGCTCCTGAGCGAGAGGTCTACGTTGTGGTTGGCGATGCGTCCTACCTGATGATGCCATCTGAAATCGTAACATCTGTACAAGAGGGCTTTAAACTGGTCATTATTCTGATCAACAACAACGGCTATGCTTCCATTGGGGCTTTGTCTCGTTCGATTGGGGACAACGGTTTTGGCACCCGCTATGCGTTTAAAGAAAACGGCAAACATCGTGAAGATGATGCGGGATACGATGTTGATTTCTTGCCGGTAGACCTTGCCGCCAACGCTGAGAGCTTGGGGGCACACACCTTCCGCTGCAAGACTGTGGCTGATGTTCGCCAAGCGCTTCAAGATGCAAAAGAAATAGACCGAACCTGCTGCATTTATGTTGAGACTGATCGCTATGCAGGTGCACCCGGCTATACGTGGTGGGACGTGCCGATTGCCGAGGTTTCGACCAATGAAGGCACGCAACAGGCGCGTGCAGAATATGATCCGGCCGTGAAGAACGAAAAGCATTTTAATTAGGCAAGTTGGCAAGATGCAGGATGCAAACACCGCGACCCATTTTTTGCAGTGAAGCCAAATAACGAATGACTGTAAATATATCATAGCGGCGGCTGCATCTTGCATCCTGCATCTTTAAATCATGCTCTCCTCTTTTTTCTCACAATCTGACATCAAATTAAGCGATCTGGAAGCCCTATGCGCTCAACAGACTGTTTTGGCGGACTATCCTCATGCGGCCGAAGTTCTCAAGAACATCCTCATCTACAACTATTCAAACTGTGTCGCCATGTTGGATGGAAGTGAAAAAGAGCAGACACTTAAGGCTGAATTTGCTAGGGCGCTAAACAGCGGCCCCGGTGTGATTGCTATCAAAGGGGCGGTGGATCCGGCCGTGGTTGATAAATCGACTGAGATGTTTTTTGACATCATTCAGCAGGAAAAAGCGGCCGGCAGCGGACAAGGTGACCACTTTGGTAACAACGAACGGGTTTGGAATTCTTTGCAGAAAGCGTGTGAGTATGACCCTGACCTGTTCATCGACTACTACAAAAACCCGCTCATGGCGTTGGTGTGCCAAGCATGGTTAGGGCCTAACTATCAAATGTCAGCCCAGATCAACAACGTCAAGCCGGGTGGCAAAGCCCAGTCGGCCCATCGTGATTACCATTTGGGTTTTCAATCGCCGGATACCGTCGCGCAGTATCCGGCACATGCCCAGATGATGTCCCAATATCTAACGCTACAGGGCGGCATTGTGCATGTGGATATGCCGCTGGAGACGGGGCCCACACTTTTCCTGCCCTATTCGCAGCAGCTTAAAGCCGGTTACATGGCTTACACACGGCCGGAATTTAGAAAGTATTTTGATGAAAACCATGTTCAAATCCCTTTTGAGAAAGGGGACATGATGTTTTTCAGCCCAGCTCTTTTTCATGGGGCTGGAAACAATGTTTCCAGTGGAGATCGGTTGGCGAACCTCGTGCAAATCTCATCCGCATTTGGTCGGACGATGGAAACGATTAATCGATACAAAATGATGGCAGCCATATACCCCGCTTTGCAAAATAGATTGGCTGATGGAACTATCACCGATCGTGAGCTAAAGGATACAATCGCTTGCGTTGCTGAAGGGTACTCATTCCCAACTAACTTGGATTCTGATCCACCTGTGGGTGGAAATGCCCCTGAAACGGCCGCTCAAATGGTGCATAAAGCACTGGCTAACGGCTGGAGCTGGGAGCAACTTGAAGAAGAATTAGCGGCGTATGCAGAACGCCAAAAAGCGTAACTAGTGACGAAGTACGAGTGTTGGATGACGAGTTGGTGCATAAAACTCAACTCGTCACTCTTTGTTCTTAATTCGTCATTCGAAATATGAAATTACAAAATTACATTAACGGTCACTGGGTTGACTCAAGCGCAACCGAATACTTAGATGTTGAAAACCCGGCTACGGGTGAAGTGCTGGCTCAGGTGCCGATGCCAACAGGCAAAGATATGGATGATGCGGCTATGGCTGCTCAGGCCGCTTTTGATGGTTGGCGCAGAACCCCGGCCGGAACGCGGGTGCAAGCCTTGTTTAAGCTCAAGCAGGTGCTTGAAGAAAACTTTGATGACATTGCTCGCACCATTACGATGGAATGCGGCAAGACCTTTGCTGAATCGAAAGGTGAGATGATCCGCGCCATTGAAAATGTGGAAGTGGCGTGTGGCATCCCCAAAATGATGCAGGGTGACATTTCAGAAGACATCGCGGCCGGGATTGATGAGCTCATGATTCGTCAGCCGGTTGGCGTGGCAGGCTGTATCGCTCCGTTCAACTTCCCCGGCATGATCACCTTTTGGTTCTTGCCCTACGCTATCGCTTGTGGTAATCCGTTTATCGTCAAGCCATCAGAGAAAGTGCCGCTGACGATGCAAAAAATCGTTAAGCTGATTGATGAGCATTGCGA
>JBCCSO010000764.1:0-2956 GCA_039199965.1 Chloroflexota bacterium
ACACATTGAGACCCACTTTATGGGTGCACTCGTATTTGTCCCCGACCGTCGGCCGGAATATACCATGCCAACCTATCAGGTTATTGATGGTCAGCAGCGATTAATTACGCTTTCAATTTTGATGTGCGCGCTGCGCAACACAGCCAGGGCGGCCGGATTTACCGCCCTTGCAGCCGAGATCAATGACACCCTCATTGTGCATCCGTATAAACAAGAGATGGAGCGCTACCGCGTCTTCCCCCGCCAGCGGGATCGCAACGAGTACTTAGCCATCATTGAGCATAAATCTCTGGGGCGAGATCGGAACAAACTGACCGAAGCCCTCATTTGGTTTTTAGGCAAAATCGAAAGCCTAGGCACAGATGGCACGCTAACCGAGCATGAGCTGCGTACATTTTATGACCAGACTCGCGTCGGACTTGATTTTGTCTACATCACGCTCGATGAAGAAAACCCGTACCGCATTTTCAAAAGCTTGAACTCTACGGGAATGAATCTGAATGAGGCTGACCTGATTCGCAACTTTATGCTCATGTCAGCCGGGACAAAAACCATCGATCAAGATGAATTTGATGATGCCTACTGGCGACCGCTAGAAAAACTGTTTGAGGATGATAGCGGTCAGTTAAACTCGCGCGAATTTTCTATCTTCTTCCGCGACTTTCTCATGTCGTCCGGCCGATACATTCCTCTCTCGTCTACATTTTTTCATTTTGAGAAAACGTTCAGCAAAGCTGGTTTTGATCCGCGGCCGCTCACAGAAGAGCTGCAAACGTGGGCCGGTCACTACAACGCCATCCGTGGATTTGTCCCGCACGACTCAAAACAGATTAATAAAGTGCTGCACAAGCTCCGCAGGCTGAACAATGCAGCCCCGTGGCCACTGCTTATGCGCCTGCTCTCAAGGGTGTCAGCAGGCAAAATGACAATCAAATCATTTGAAGCAGCGGCCGACATGATCGACAGCTTTTCACGCCAAATGCTGGACAATGAAAACACAGCGCGCAGTTTAGGCCGCTGGCTGGCCATCGCCTGTCGCCACGTAGATGATGACCCTATTCAAGGACTGGGGACGTATTTTGCAGAAAAAGGCTACAGCAAATAAACAGCATTTGCCCCCACCACCAAATACTGTTCACTCGAATTGAAAAAGGGAACTGGTTTTTGCACAGACCCTAAGTGAGACACAACCAATGACAACAATTTTTTCAAAAATTATCAACAAAGAAATTCCTTCAGACATGGTGTACCAAGATGAGCTTGTTACTGCCTTTCGCGATATCAATCCACAGGCACCAACCCACATCTTGATTGTGCCCAACAAGGTCATTCCGACAGTAAATGATGTTGAATCGGAAGATGAGATGGTCATCGGTCGGATGATGGTTGTGGCAAAAAAGTTAGCGGCCGCAGAAGGCATTGCGGAAGATGGCTTTCGCCTGATCATTAACTGCAACAAACACGGCCGACAAGAAGTCTTCCATCTGCACATGCACCTTGTCGGTGGCCGTCAGCTAGGGCGCATGTTGCCACCTGCGTAATCTAAAACCTGCAGGCTGGGTCAGTTAGGCCGCAATCTTCTTGTTTAGGGAGCTTTTAAGTAAGCTACCGCCTTATCAACAATGCCGTTCATCGCAATAGAGGCTGACTGACCCAGCGTTTCCTGCAAATCAATCACCCTCAAATAGCCCAGCTCTTCGAATTCAGCATACTCTGGGACAAATCGAGCCATACAACTGGCTTCCTGCTGAAAAATATTCCACGCAAAATAGCCGAATTCATCTTCGGCCGTAATATGCACCGGAAGGGAGAAAATGTCAGCCTCGACCAAATCTTGGAAAAAGTGGGTCCCATAGGATAGCTCAGGTGCAGAACCATCTTCACCCGCAATGCTAATTTCGATTAGAGCCAGTGTATTGTGAATGTCCGCATAGCTCACTTTTACTCCCAATTCGATATTTGTGCTTCCCCAGCGGCCGGGCCCCATCAGAATAAACCGTTCCCCTTCGAGCTTTTGATTAATTTTCGACACCGCCCGCCCCAATTCCAGCCGGACATTGGGATCACCAATCTGTTTGTACAGATGGGGGTCCACGTAAACCAAGTAGCGTATATCATCGATCTGGCCGTCTGGAACAAGCCCGCTCGTGCGGAACAGCAAAGACTGCTGTGGCAGATCATTTGGTAAATCGGCCGGTAGCGAGACGCTCTTTTCTGACAGCGGCCGACACTGCAGCAGATGGAGTTTGTAGTCGCTCTTACCATTCTTGCGCTCGATTTCAATTGAAAATTCCGTATCAACCGGCTGTTTATAGACGGACTCGATCGATTGAAGCGCGGTTCGCATCAGGGTTGGGAAAACATTGTCAGACAGCAGCTTATTAAACGTGAGAACCAAATGATCGTCCGGTTTGACAGAGGCTTTCGACAAAATAGGTTGCAGGTAGTCACCCCGATCAATTTCAGCCAGCATCCCCACGTGCGGATAACGTCTGTTGAGCAAATCACCAGTTGGCACCGTTTTGAACTGATTTTCTTCTAGATCCACCAAATCTATAAACTTTTGCGAGTAGAGTTTGACCCGCTTGGTATCCGCTTCCGGCCGCAATGTGGGATGGCTGAGACCGACCAAGCGAGCATAGTCGTGCCCGATCCGATCGACAGCGCGGGTTCCCATCCCCCACACCAACCGGACAAAGCCATCTTCCCGCCGAATTTTTTCATGCCAGCGCCATGCATTTTGGCTAAAGCCTACCCCGGCCAGAGTTGGGAACCAGTGGCGGCCGTAGCTAGTGCCGGTCACCTCTTGAATCAGGATCGCCATCCGCTCGTCATAATCGATTAGTCCGTGCTTTTGCCGATACAAGATCGCATCAGGGTTTAGGGTGCTGGCGTAAATTCGACGAATTGCATTTTGCAGATCTTCAAGATTTTCTGCAGGACTCCCTTGGTTGGG
>JBCCSO010000765.1:0-2956 GCA_039199965.1 Chloroflexota bacterium
GTCAAGGCTCCAACCAATCGGCCGGTCACCAAATTCTTCATGGATGGCTTGAACAACGGCGACATCCTCTTCAAAAACCCCGCGCGCGTGTATTTTGATGGCGGTGAATTTTTGGGCCAGCACCGTGTGGCAGTAGTCGACATACGCTCGTGGAGTCTCAAACAGCGGACTGGACGCATAGGCACGCATTTTGTGGTGCGCGGCACCCAGCATCTGGTAGATGGGTAGCCCCATCGACTTCGCTTTGGCATCGTGCCAAGCGATATCAAATAGGGCCATCGCGTACCCGTGCAGTGGAATGTAGCGTCGTGACATTTCAGCCACTGTTTGCGGCCAGTCATGCAGCCCTTTGCCCAACAAAAAGGGGGCTGCAAGAGCCGCCGCATGAAAAGCGGTTTGATCAAATTCATGCTCTGTCCAGCGAGAAATGCCCCCGATACCTTGCAATCCATTATCAAACGTGAGCTCAGCAACAATCAAGGCTTCATGCATGGGGCCAAGGAAAGCGGACCAGCTCTGTTTTTCACCGTCTGGGCCAACGGCTTGGAGTTTAATGGTTGTGAGGGTGGGTTGTTCCATTTGCGTGATCCTGAGCTGAAAATTTGAAGTAGGGGAATCCCTTGTGGGTCTCCAATTAGGACGTCCACAAGTAGGGCGTCCACAAGGGACGCCCCTACCACTAAGCCGCAGTTAATTTGAAATCTATACCAGACTTGATTGTGAAATCTTCAAAAGGTTTAGGTAATTTAGCAAGGAACGACTTAATGTCAACATGATTTTGAATGAATCGGAGGGTTAAGTAGCTGACGGTACCGGACTGAAAATCTGCCATACTTATATCATTTGAGTCCACTGAAAAAAGGTGTTTTCGAGACCTGACAGGTTTAAAAATCTGCCTCTCAGCGCAGGAAACAACGGTCATAGAAACCTGTCAGGTCTTTTTTCAGCAAAGTCATCATTTATCGTATGATCGATATTTTTGAGCAGGGAAAAAATATATGTTGCAAGGTTTTAAACGTTTAGCCGTGTGTAGCGCCTCCATTTTACTTACAGTTGTTCTTCTCTTACTTCATCAGTCGGATACCGTAAACAGTCAATCAAACTCACTTGTTTGGCTGCCCATGGTTACCGTTCCTAACAAAGAAAATATCAACACCAACCCGGTCAACAGCGGGATCGCGACCTACTACAACGCAACTGGAGCTGGCAACTGCTCATACGACCCATCTCCTGATAACCTGATGGTGGCCGCCATGAACGCAGAAGAATACGACAATTCGGCCGTTTGCGGCTCCTATGTTGAGGTGACTGGCGCGTTGGGCTCTGTGATTGTCCGCATTGTCGATCAGTGCCCAGAATGCGCGGCCGGACATCTCGATTTAAGCCGGGAAGCCTTTGCAGAGATCGATGAAATTATCAAAGGGCGGGTGCCCATTACATGGCAGGTGGTCAGCCCACCGATTGAGGGGCCAATCGTGTATCAGTTTAAAGATGGGAGTAATCAGTGGTGGACGGCCGTGCAGGTGCGTAATCATAGGAACCCTGTTGCGAAATTTGAATATTTGAACGACAGCAACCAATGGGTTGAGGTCGGCCGATTATCCTACAATTATTTTGTGCAAACAGGGCCGGGGATGGGAGTCGGCCCGTACACGTTTAGAGTGACAGACATCTACGGCAGTGTGCTGACCGATTCTGGGATTCAGTTTATTGAAAATGGCGAAGTAGACGGCGCAAACCAGTTTCCAATTGGCCCTTAACGCTCCACAAATTTAAAAAAATCGAGTAAGCTCTGCATCTTTTACAAAATCGCTTCATTTAAGGCGTCATGAAGGATGATAAAGATGGCCGAATTACCAAGCTGGGTTTTTAATTTAAATGATGAAACGAAAGGGATTGCTCGCAAGTTAAAAGAGGGGCTGAGTGCCCGTGTATTTGTAGGCGACAACGTCATGGTGTCAATCGTCAGGATTGAGCCACATTCGGCCGGGACTTTACACAAGCATCCAGAAGAGCAGTGGGGATTTTTGCTGGAAGGGGAATGCACGCGGGTGCAGGGTGAGGAAGAGTTTACGGCCGTGGCCGGGGATTTTTGGCAGACACCCGGAAATGTGATGCACACCATCCGGACGGGTGATAAGGGGGCAGTTGTCTTAGATATTTTCAGCCCACCGCGCGAAGAATATAAAACGGCCGGGGAAGGCTTTGGTCAGCAGTAAACGGCTCAACTCAGGAAATCTATGATTTCGCGCCACATTACCGGCGGATTTGAATACATCGGAAAATGGCCGCACTCAGGAATCTCAGCCAGCCGCACCCCGTTTTGCTCGATGTGTTTCAGATAGGTCAGCGAATTGTTTTGTGCCCCGTACATAAACATCTTGAGGCATGGCAGGCCTAAAAACTTGTCCATGAGGTTGGCATTGTCAGACAAATCGACCATTGAGCTAAAGATGCCTCTGACCGCTTCCGGCCGAACTTTGTGTCGTAAACTGGCTGAATAGAGCGGGCTTGAATAGGCCGGGGTGTTCAGCGTCCGCTCGATGAAAAGCTCAAAAAATTCATTCGGGTCATCGGCCGGATACTGAACGATCTGCCTGCTCAAAAAACAGTCTTCTGGGGCGATATTCCCCTCAATGTCGATAAAGCTCATAACCCGGCCGGGATGCGCGTGGGCCAGCATAAGGGCCGTTAAGCCACCCATTGAATGACCAACCAGATGGAACCGATCAATATTAAATTCTTCAAGCATCGCTTCGGCCGTTTTCACCAAAAACGGAATTGAGACGGCCTCAAGGTTTGAGCAGACCGTCTCGCCACAACCGGGGGCATCATAGGCTAAAAATGGAAAATCATTTAGCTCAGCCTGCCGCACACTGTCGGCGTAATCTTCTTTGGTAGAGCCAAATCCGTGCAGAAATAGAATAGGCGGCCGCCCGCTTTGACGCTTGCGTAA
>JBCCSO010000766.1:0-2954 GCA_039199965.1 Chloroflexota bacterium
CAGCTTGTCAGACCCAACAGATTCACCGTGGGTGAAGTCAAAACGTAAACGATCCGGTGCTACAAGCGACCCTGCTTGCGTGACATGCTTGCCCAGATGGCGGCGCAGCTCTTCATGCAGAATGTGTGTGGCTGTGTGGTTCCGGCGAATATCACTACGCCTTTGGTTATCAACGCGCAGCATCACTGTGTCACCAATTTCAATTTCACCCTGTACCACGTTGCCAGAATGCATGATCAGGCCATCGATTCCTTTCGGCCGTACCATATCCTCAACCCGGACTTGGGCACCTTTGGCCGCCACAGAAACTGAGCCTTTGTCGCTCACCTGACCACCCGCTTCTACATAGAATGGAGTAGCGGCGGTGACAATTTCAACCTTGTCGCCCTCGCGCGCAATGTCACTGCGTTCACCATCTTTAATAATGGCCAGAATTTCTGACTCCATGCGCGGGTCGCCATACTGAGCCTGAGTCACACCCCCGGCCGGAAGTTTGCCTTCCTCTTTTAAGTCGTTGAGCAAATCAGTGTAGATGTTGCCTTCCAATTCATACGCTTGGAAGGCACCAGCACCACTGGCCAATTTATGGGCCTGTCGTGCCTCAACGTAACCCGCCTCATCAATGGTGAAGCTCTGCTCTTGCGCTACGTCACGGGTGATTTCGATGGGCAAGCCATATGTTTGCAGCAGGTCAAAAGCGGTCTCACCCGGAATTTGACTGACTTCTTTTTCGCGCAGATCATTCAAAATTCTTTCAAGATGAACCGTTGCGCGATCTAAGACCCCTTCAAACTTTTCTTCTTCTTGGGTCAAAGTGTATTTGATATTTTCAGATTTTTGGCGAATTTCAGGATACGCATCACCCATGTGCTGGATGTATGCTTCAGCCACCATCGCCATAAACGGCTGGGTAAAACCAATCTCTCGGCCGAACCGCGCTGCCCGCCGCATCACCATGCGTAAAACATAGTCAGCCCCATCATTCCCCGGCCGGACACCGTCAGCAATCATAAACGTAGCTGCCCGCACGTGGTCAGCAATTACACGATAACCGACATAGTTTTCCTCACGCTCATCATCAGAATGATGGAGCAGTTCTTGAACTACATCCATGGCTGGGGTAAATAAGTCTGTGTCGTAATTGTTGGTTTTGCCCTGGAGCACCTGAGTGATCCGTTCAAGACCCATCCCTGTATCAATTGATGGCTTCGGAAGTGGCGTCATGGCGCCGGTCGCATCTTTTTCAAACTGCATGAAAACCAAATTCCAGATTTCCAAATAGTCATCTTCGACGTTTACCCCCTCAGGCACCATTTCTTCCATTGGGCCAAGATAGTAGTGAATCTCTGAGCACGGGCCACAGGGGCCAACATCACCCATTTCCCAGAAGTTTTCTTCTTTACCGAAACGCAAAATACGGTCGGCCGGTACGTGCTCTTGCCAGAGTTCGAATGCTTCATCATCATCAGTGTAAATGCTGATCCACAGACGCTCTTTATCTAATTCAAGCTCTACAGTCAAAAACTCCCAAGCGTACTTAATCGCATCTTTTTTGAAGTAGTCTCCAAAAGAAAAGTTCCCCAACATTTCAAAAAACGTATGGTGGCGCGGTGATGGGCCAACATTTTCAAGGTCATTGTGTTTGCCAGACACCCGCATACATTTTTGTGAGGTTACTGCCCGTGAGTAAGGCCGTTTGTCAATACCCAAAAAGACATTAGCAAACTGGTTCATACCGGCATTGTTGAAGAGTAATGTTGGATTGTCTTTTTGAGGAAGCGGTGCACTTTCAACGCGCTCATGACTAACTTTTTCATAGTAGCTGAGGAATGCTTCCCGTATCTCGTTACTTGTTTTCATAATTATAATGAGTAAACCTTTTTCTTCACCCAGAAGGGCCGTTTAGCAATTTTTGGGGGCCGATCAAACGCTATTGCTGTCCCACAAACAATTTTGTTTTGACCGCCGATTCTGGCAATTTTACAGGATCAATAGGCACAAAAAAACCGCCAGAATTGTCTGGCGGTCGTTTCTTACGTTCTGAACAGGAGAAAACAGCACCAGACGGTTACATCTGTGCTGCGGCTGCTCGCGATGAGCTTAAATTTAACCCTGTGTTCTTCATGCGTGAAATGTTAGCAGATGCCTTTATCAAGAGCAACCCTTCTGACACGATCAATTCGAACGGTCAAGAATGGTTAGGACGGTGGTAACCAGCAGGCATATGGCCGCGATGATGGCCGCAATGATAACCCTTTGAATGGCCCCGTTGTATCCACCAACAAAAATACCAAATAGAAAAAGATGCGATTGAAAAGAAAGCTGCTGTAGAGGCAATTGGCGGCAGGGTGGGCTCAAAAGCAGGGGTTGGCAAAGAAAGCTACCCAAAAGCCCAAATAGGATGGCTTGATGGCTGATGAGTGCTGATTTGTACTTGAATTCAGCGTGGTCACTGGCGATTGAAATCTTCATCAGTTTTCTCTTTAGATAATGCGAAGCTCTAGACTCTCACGACGCAGCGAAACCCCCTTGACGAATAGAATGATGGTGCGCTGTTGGACCCAATAAAAACGCGATTGTAGCGACGATTGCCAAAAATCGAGCCACCTAACTTTCTAATGTCGGCCGGGGTTTTAAGCCAGCTTTCGGTTTTGGTATCGAATTCTCCCAGATCCTGTAACGCTGCGTACTGCTCTTCATCCATCAGATCGGCCCCCATGGCGGCCGCTAAATCTACCGCATTGCCGCCCGGATGAATCCCTTTTTTGATGCGGGTCTGCTCCCCATCACCGTCGTAGCAGATGCTGCGTCGGCCGATGGGCGTTTGCGCAGCGCAGTCGAAGAAGATGAACTCGCCGGACTGCTGATCAAACCCAACAACGTCTGGCTCTCCACCGGTTGTCTCCATGGCGTGCAGCGATGACATTGCTTTGGCCGAAGAGTTGAGCTTTGCC
>JBCCSO010000767.1:0-2952 GCA_039199965.1 Chloroflexota bacterium
GCCGCAACAATCATGTCGCAGGACAACGCCAGCTCAAATCCTCCACCAACCGCCATCCCATTCACAGCCGCGATGACCGGTTTGTTCAAGTCGTGCATTTCGGTGATGCCAGCAAAGCCGCCAACCCCGTATTCACCGTCAATGGCAGCCCCATCGGCCGCGGCGTTTAAGTCCCATCCGGCCGAAAAGAATCGTTCGCCACCTCCGGTCAAGATCGCTACACGCAGCTCAGGATCGTCGCGAAATTCAGCGAACAGGTCACCCATTGCTCGGCTAGTAGCGTTGTCGATGGCGTTCGCCTTCGGCCGGTCCAGCACGACCTCTAAAATTTTTCCATTTTTTGTTACTTTTAGCGGTTCTGACACTTCTATTTATCTCCTCACTAAGTCAAGATAACCATCTTTGAAAACATATTTAAATTCTTGTGACAAGGTCTCTGCATCTTGTGTTATCGTTGACAACGAAACGGTAACAAAAACAGATTTTGTATCATCTTCACTTATCTTCAATTCGACATTTGAATCAAAGACTCGGCCCTCATCAACAGGCAACTCAGACAAAGCAATAGCGGAATCTAATGACCACCAGACATGCTGATCGACAAAATGTTTTTCATCATATCTCCCCAACATCACACCTTGTATAATTTGATGCCCTTCCTTAAAGTCTAGAATTCCTTTGCGATTGATCTGAACGGGTTCGTTCTGCGTTGGCACAAATGTATCTAATAAAATGAATAGGTAGCTTATGTCCTCAAGCGTGATCTTGGCCAGATTCACGGGTTTTGAATACATTATCCTGTTTTCAAGACAGTTGCCCTTGATTTCGATATACCGCTCGTATTTCAGCCTTTCCTCCATCTCACCGTCTATAAAAACGCTATCATCATCCGCATCAAGCGCATTCATGAGCCAATCGATGCTGTTTTTATTCGGAACTAATTTATTTGTCAGTATGTATTGCTGTGATGACAATATTGTTTGGCACTCAATCCCCGCTGGTTCGCTCCCACCGAAAAAGTATGGTTCCAAGTGTTGGAGAGCCTGTGAAGGCAAACTTGTATCAGAGACATATGATTCTCCATTAATTTTTATTTGCCAAGGCGACTTATCAGGACCTTGTGACTTCGAATAAAAAACAATCTCATCTCTCCCTTTACGAATCACTATTTCATACTCTGGGTAATCGTCTGTCCAACCCACGAATGGTTCGTATTCACCCTTGTGAAGATTCACTTTGCGTAAAAAGTCAAAAAATATCTCTGTATCTACTGATGAAACAGTAAACTCTTCTTCTGAAGTGAACGTGGAGGATCGATGATGCCCACCAGCAGAGTACGATGCAGAAACATCATATACACTGCCGTTTGGCGTTAAATCAAACATTGCATCTCTTGGGGATAAAGGGCCAAGCCCAATCCAGCCAATGCGAATACTGACTGAGTCAGGTTGGTCAAAATTGGAGTGCGCAACACGCTCAATTGGAATTGGGCCACAGCTCAAAGCCAACAACATCAAAACCAAGTAAACAGAAGATTGACCAAGTCGCCTTAACCAGATCACTTCACAAGCCTCACGACACCATCCACGGCAATTACCCCATCGTCCAAAACAAACAGCGGGTTCACATCCACCTCAACCAGCGAGTCTGCATACGCTTCGCCAAATTTCGACAAGGCCACGATCGCATCAATAATCGCCTCTTTGTTGGCCGGAGGTTGCCCTCGATACCCATCGAGCAACGGGGAGATTTTGAGCTTGCTTATCGCCTTAGCTGCATCCTCACGACTAATCGGCAAAAGTAGCGTTTGGCTGTCTTTAAACAGTTCAACCAGCACGCCGCCAGCCCCTACAACCAAGGCCAAACCAAACTGCGGATCACGGGTTAAGCCCAGAATCATTTCAACAATCGGTTTAGGGGCCATTTTTTCCAGCAAAAACTGTTCTGACAGATGGCTCATTTTTTCAATGGCCTGCTCAACGTCGGCCGCTGATTGCAAATTCAAATGCACGCCACCCACATCAGACTTGTGGATAATCTCGGCCGACAAGACTTTTAGCACAACGGGAAAACCGATCTTTTCAGCCTCAGCCACCGCAGTTTCAGCTGTCACCAAGGCCGAATCAGGCACCGGAATCCCAAACTCACTCAAGAGCTTTTTGCTCTCAAACTCATCCAGCGTCCCTATCTCACCATCGGACAGAGACTTAGCACTTAAAACTTCAACCTTCTCACTTTGCTGAGCCACATAAACTTCCATCGCCCCTTTTGCCGCCAGAAACGCCTCCTGCATCCCCAGCATAGGAGCAATGCCGTGTTCAAACATTTCCTCTGCAACAAAGTCAGGCTGATTTTCATGCATTGTTGCCAACAAGACGGCCGGATGGTCTAAATCATTGGCCGCCCGCTGAAAGGCGCGGGCCGTTTCAACCCATGTGGTCGGATCACAAATGTCCGGCCGGGGGAAGTCGAGCAGCTTCATCGTCACCGCCTGCTCGCCCAGCATCATGGCCCGAAAAACTTTATATTGTTTTTCGATGTCACCCCAAATATAGGTGTGGTAATCAAGCGGATTATTCAGCTCAACCCGGTCACCCAACACGGCCGACATGCCGTCACGCTGGCTTTGATTTAAAGCGGGCAGCTTTAGCCCCAGACGCTCACCCATATCAGCACCAAGGGCAGCCTCACCCCCGCTGCTACTAATTGTTGCAATGCCGGTTGGGGGGACAGGGCCAATAATTGACAAAAATTTGAGCGTTTCCAAAAATTCGGGAATCGTATATGCGCGCGCAATGCCGTACCGCTCAAAAAACGCATCGTACATTTGGTCAGAGCCAGCCAGCGAGCTAGTGTGGCTTTGGGCGATAGCAGAGCCCGCTTCAGACGCACCTGTTTTCAGAATAACGATTGGCACTTTCTTCACCAGTGCCTTTGATGCAGCACGCGCAA
>JBCCSO010000768.1:0-2952 GCA_039199965.1 Chloroflexota bacterium
CCAGATTGCCCCTTACTTTTCAACCATCGACCCTGAACTGACAGATTTACGGCCGGGATATTGCGCCATGATTCTGCGGAATCAGAAGAAAGTACACAATCATCTAGGCACGATTCACGCCATCGCCATGTGCAACGCGGCCGAACTGGTTGGTGGATTAACAACAGATGTTTCTATTCCTGAAGGTGCCCGCTGGATTCCACAAGGAATGACGGTAGCATATGTGGCCAAGGCCAAGACAGATTTAGACGTGGTGTGTGACTGCAGCAAGATAGACTTTTCTGAGCCCGGTTTGATTATTGTGCCGGTGGTGGCCAAAGATTCTGAGGGGACGGTTTGCTTCACGGCCGACATCACGATGAATGTCAAACACGGCTAATCAATTAGATCAGTCCGTTTTCCCGTGCAAAAATAGCGGCTTGGATGCGATCCCGTAGATCAAGCTGCCCCAAAATACTTGAGACGTGATTCTTGACTGTGCCGATGCTAATGAAAAGGGTGTCTGCAATTTCTTTGTTTGTGGCACCATCGGCCAGCAGTTTGAGCACCTCTAATTCTCGCGGGCTAAGCTCAAACGTTTGAGCTGGTTTATCGGGAGCAGCGGGCTTTCCAACACCGGTTAAAGCACCAACCAGCTTGCCCGCAACGGACGGATCAAGCTGAAAAATGCCAGAGTGGGCCATCCGAATCGCTTGAGCCAAATCGGCCGCAGGCAGGTCTTTGAGCAAATAGCCTACTGCCCCGGCCTGCAACGCTTTGACAATGTATTCCTCATCATCAAATGTGGTAAGCATTAAGACCCGACAACTGTGGCTCTGGCTCAGCACTTGGGCGGCCGCTTCAATCCCATTCATCTCTGGCATTTGGATATCCATCAGCACAATGTCTGGCTGCAGTTCGGCCGCCTGCGCCACTGCATCAGCTCCATTTACCGCTTTACCGACAATTTCTAAGCCAGGTTGAATGCTAAGCAACGATGCAATCCCTTCCCGAATAAGTCGCTGGTCATCTGCCAGCAGCACCCGAATCGTCTCAATCTCGCTCATCTAATCCTCTCGCAGGAACGCGCACTTCAAGCGTCGTCCCCTTATTCACTTCGCTTTTGACCTGCAGTGTTCCCCCAACCAGCTCCAATCTTTCCTGCAGCCCCAGCAAGCCAAAATGAGCCTCTTTTGATGCTTGCTGGGTTTGCAAAGCTGCTTCATCTAAGCCCACACCATTATCTTTCAATATCAGCTTCCCCAGATTACTAGTGAGCTTCACAGTAAGCTCGGCCGATGTGGCCTGTGCGTGCTTCCCAATATTGGTTAATCCCTCTTGGGCCACACGATATAGGGCGATCAGGCTCGCTTTAGAGAACTGCGATTCATCTCCATCAAAATAGAGCGTGGTTGGCACTTGATGAAATCCTTCAACCAGTTGGACCAATCCATTTCTTAGTTCAAATTGGCGATCTTGGTCACGTAAAGCGCTAACAGAATCACGAACATCGGCCAGCGCAGATTGGGCTGAGCGTTTGGCATCAATTAGCGCTTGATCTGCTTCGGCCGGATTAATAGCCCGGAACGCCTGCGCCTTTTCAATTTGGATATTAATCGCCGTCAAATGGTGGCCTACGGTATCGTGAATATCACGCGCAATGCGATTGCGTTCATTTACTTTTGCCAACTCAGTAAGCTTCATCTGAGACGCTTCCAGTTCTTTCAACAAGCGGTTTGCCCGCTCCCGGTTCTGTTCTTCTTGAGTTAAAACCCACCCCATCACCAAAATTACCACCAGTCCAACGGTGTAAATCGAGAGGTCAATGATCACATTATTCTCTACCTGAATAATTCTGAGCTGTTCTATTGAAAAATTGTATCCATTGCTTGTCAAAAATACCCATTGAACAGTGATCAAAATGCTGATGACAACAGTAATAATGGCCGCTCTGCGGCCGATGTAAAGATAGGCGATTAGAGGGGGAATTAGGCCAAAAAATTGATAGAAACCAGAACAGTCAAAAAGACCAGACGTCTCCATGAGAATCATCTTGGCCACAATCAACCCAACCGCAAGCCGGAACGGTGGTTTGGTTAAAAACGTCCGCTGTTCCCACCACTCTAAGCCCACAAATGCCCCTACAATCACGATGTTGATGATCATTGAGCGAACAGGGACTCTCATACCACAGAGGTCAAGACTAAAAAAGACAAGCTCAATAATCAGAATGGTGACAAATAAGGTGATTGCCAAAAAGCGGGCAGGCAGGGTTGCAATGCGGCCGGGATGGTTTTCACCAAATAGCTTAATATCTTGAAGCGCCATTTGCCAAGCATAGCACCGCCTCTTGTGAACTCAAATATGTCGAGCGACCTATCTTTTTTAGCCATGAGTCATAGCCCTTCATAAAAGCTAAATAGCCCCTTATTCTGTCTACAGCCTGATGTGTCAGAGTTGCCAAACCCCTATACTTTTGTCATCAGTTCGAATCAATCAGTTGGAGACAAAGGACATGCAGAAATTCAACAACAATAAAACTGTGCTCATCACCATTGGGGTCATCACAATCATTTTTGGCATTGTAGCTGGCGTTAGAAGCGGTTCATTTTTAGACCAACCTTGGATCTTCATTTTAGGTATATCCATCATTGTTATCGGCTACAGCCTAGGAAACAAAACAAAGTAGTCACATCCATTCAACCACAAAGATATGACGCAGAGCATGCTACTTGGCACTCCGTCACATGACGCTTTTAACCATAAAGTACATTTCATCAACTCACACACGAAACGGAGAAACTAAATGACTTTTATCAATACCATCCAAAAATTTTTTGTCGGCCAACAGATAGCTGAACACACCAAATCGATTTTCCCGCAACAGGGCATCAACCCAATTACAGGAAAACCCAATCTAATCACAGTTAACAATGTGGTTAAAAGCTACATGACAGATTCCGGTGAATTTAC
>JBCCSO010000769.1:0-2948 GCA_039199965.1 Chloroflexota bacterium
ACCAACGAGGTCGCCTGCAAGACCATATTGACAAAAGCCAGCCAGCGCAGCGGAAACACATCGGCCAACCACCCGGCCGGTAGTTGGGCAATCGCTGTGGTGAGGCTAATTGCGGCCAGAGTGGTTACCGTTTGCTCCCGGGTCAACCCCAGCTCCTCAAATAAAAATAGCGAGTTAAACGTGATGGCGGTCACGATCATGCTGACGGAGAACATCATCCCCGCAATCACCCAGTAAGCGGGCGTTTTCATCGCCTGTTGCAGCGTAAACTGGTCCCGGCCGCTGTCCGGCTGCTTTTGATCGATGGGGCCAACCCAACCACCGTCAAGTGCTTGACCAATATCCTCCGGCCGATCCACAAACAAAAAGATGACCAGAGGGAGCAGCACGACAATCACAATCCCCCCCAAGATCGGATAGGCGGTACGCCATCCAAATGTTTCGATCAGCCATAGAGCAAAGGGAGGCATTCCGGCCGCGGCCAAAGAAAAGCCAATCCCTAGAACAGCTTGGGTTACCCCCAACCGCTTATCAAACCACATGGCCGGGGTGTTTGAAGCTAGCAGGCTTAACGAGCCTTGGCCGAACATCCGCAGTAGTAAGAAGGCCAAGAACAGGGTCCAGAAACCGGTCACAAATCCGGTGTAGACACAAACCATCCCAAAAAGAACGACGACAACGCCCATCACGCGCCGGATACCGTAGCGGTCCATTTGGGCCCCAACGTAGGTCATCACCAAAGAAGCGATGAAGGTTCCCATCCCGTAGGCACCCGTCTGCTGCGTGCGAGACAGACCAAGGGCTTCTTCAAACGAAGGGGTAAATAAAGAAACCCCGGCCGTTTGGCCCGGGGTTGTCAGCATGGATGCGACGACGGCAATGCCAAGCATCACCCATCCGTAAAAAAATTTTGGCTTGCGTTTGGCTAAAAGCATGTAGGCTCGAATTGTACTTTGTTTTTAGGCTCCTTTACGAACTTTCTCAATAGAGACCTTTCAGGTTTTTTGATTTAATTTGCTTTTTTAAGAGCAATGAGAAACCTGAAAGGTCTATGGCGAATGACGTGAATCATTTAACTCAGTGCGGGGGTCACATCCTCATCATCAGCGATTTGCATGTCTGCCACCGCCCCACGATTGAAGTAAAACGCAAACGCAAAGCCAGTCGCCAGCATCCAAATGCCGTATAAACCAGGAATGATCGCCATATCGTTACTGGCTAAAATACTCAGCGCAATGGTGATCGAGAGCGTTGAATTTTGCAGGCCGGTTTCAATACCAATCGTGGTAGATTGCGTTTGACCCAGTCCAAACAGCTTTGCCACAGCGTAGCCAACCGCAAGGGCCACTATGTTGAGCACAACAAAGGCTAATGCGAAGCGCGGGCCTTCAATCAAAATAGTATCCCAATTCTGAACAACCAGAGCCAAGATCACCAATAGCAAAAAAACTCCGGAGAAAATTTTAGAAGCATTTTTAGTTCGTTCAGCAAACTGCGGGCGCCAAGCTCGAATCCCCATGCCGATAAGAACTGGCACGAAAGTGAGAGCAGCAACCTGAATCATTACCTCACCTATTGGAAAGTCGATTGCTTGTGCATCATCGGAAAAGAGGCGGAAGGCTACGGTCAAAAGCAGCGGGATCGATAGCCATGACAGCAGGTTGGAGATGGCGGTTAACGTCACAGACAGCGCGCGATCCAATTCGGCCGCGTGTGACACCAAATTAGATGTTGTGCCACCCGGTGACGCAGCCAGCAGCACGATGCTGATCGCAAATACAGCCTCCAGTGGAAAAATGAGGGCAACCGCAATGCCAATAATAGGTAACAAAATAAGCTGACACAACAGGCCGACGCCAACCGCTTTGGGCTGTGAAAGCACACGTCGAAAATCGGTAATGGTAAGCGACATCCCCATTGCGATCATGATGATAACAATGGCTAATGGGAGAACAACTTCTGATAAGACACTGGATTCCATGGGATTTTTCCTTTTATAGTGGGGTAGAGCGTTTGCATAGTTTGGTTTAATCGGCCGACATTCTAACAGCGATTTTTGGTTCGGTAAAACTAAAAACTTTGGTAGCCAGGATGTATCAGTTATTTGCTACGTTGCCCCGGAAGTTTTCAATGCTTTTTATTCTGGCGACACGGATAAAGAGGAACCCGGATTTTCTATCCCTCAATGGCGAAATCCTAAAAAAATAGTCTCAAACCTTATCCATTATGTCAATCAGAGAAGTATCTAGATAACTTACTTTCCAGAGTGCTTATTAATTACAAGGCTTTGGTCTTAAATTCTTCTGTGTGCATCCGCTTTTATTGCTCATAAAGTTCTTTGCTGTTGAGCAACTTTACCTTTTTGGCGACGCTGCTTTTTCAGGTAGGTCATTTTCACCCTCTAGGCTTTTGAAAATGCTAAGGTTCAGAAAAAATCGCTCAAATGAGCGGTTTTTTGTTTTTCCCGTACCCTTTACGGGTTTGCCACCTTAAGCACTACTCCCTTACTTGATTTTCATCCAATTTGGGACGATTTCCGTAGTTACTCTATCCCGTTTCTAGGTAAAATAATGGAATGGCAAAAGCTCAAAAGCAATTGTTACATTCAGAAAGCACTATTAACGGCCGGTATATCTTGCATGAAGAAATCGGCCGGGGTGGGATGGGGATTGTGTACAAGGCTACTGATCGCTTGACGCGAGATATCATTGCCTTGAAGCAAGTTGCTACTGCTGAAGCTGAATTTGATAAAGCGTATCGTCAGTCTTTGACACATGAATTCCAACTCTTGGCCGGATTGCGCCATCCAAACATTATTAGTGTTTTAGACTATGGTTTTGGTGAAGATCGCAGACCGTTCTTTACAATGACTTGGCTAAATGAGCCCCAGACTATTCTAGAAGCTGTTCAGCACGCAACTTTTGAGCAAAAAATAGGGCTGATCGAGC
>JBCCSO010000770.1:0-2948 GCA_039199965.1 Chloroflexota bacterium
CACAGCCTGTAGAGGCATTGGTCCCAAGAAAGTCAAAATTGGGTAGGAAAAAGGTTGACTAAACCCTATTCGAAGGTAAAATGTTCACAGTTTGATTTTTTTGTTTACATTATGAACATTTAAGGACTCAAGATCTGATGATTAACTTCCCAGAAACTCAACCAAACGTGGAGCCTGAGCCAATTAGCGACCCATCCCAAATAGACCAGCTGGCGCAAAAAGCGATCCAATTGGCAGCCGACCTACACAATGCCGCAAGTGCCCAACAAACCCGTGCTGAACAAGCACAAGCCAACAAATTAGCCGGCATGATGACTGACCCAATGGGCAAAATAATGACCCAAGCGCTGTCAGATCAAGCGTTCCGAAGTCACACCGCCAGCCGCGTCAACAATCAGATCCGTCATTTAATCGATGGGTATGGGGTGCCAAAATATTTTGCGTGGTGGGAAAAAGTAGCCATGGGATTAGGCACGCAAGTCGGCCGCGCAGTCCCCAACATGGTTGTTCCCATGATCGTGGCCAAACTGCGGGCAGAAACCTCAAACGTCATCATCCCGGCCGAAGATGGGCCGCTGCGTAACTATCTGCAGTCCCGCAAAGAAATGGGAACCCGGCTCAACTTGAACTATTTAGGTGAAGCCATTCTGGGAGAATCGGAAGCCAAAAAACGGCTGAATCAGTACATCCAGCTTATCCACCGATCGGATATCGAATACATTTCTGTCAAAATTTCAGCCGTCTTCAGCCAAATCAACCTCATCGGCTACGACAAAACGGTAGAAAAAATCAAAGACCGACTCCGGCCGCTTTATCGGGAAGCCAACAAGCACACCTATACTCGTCAAAACGGCGAAAAAGCCCCCAAATTTATCAATTTAGACATGGAAGAATATCGGGACCTGCATCTCACAATCGCCGTATTTAAACAGCTTTTGGAAGAGCCAGAATTCTTGAACACGCAGGCCGGAATCGTCTTACAAGCTTATCTACCCGACTCGCACGCCGCTCAAATCGATCTAACCGACTGGGCTAAGACGCGGGTAGTGGCCGGGCACGCTCCTATCAAAATACGCATTGTGAAAGGGGCCAACTTGGCGATGGAAAAAGTCGAAGCGGACATCCACGGTTGGGAGCAAGCCCCCTACTACACCAAGGCTGACGTAGACGCGAACTACAAACGGATGGTTTTGTACGGGTGCAATCCTGAAAATGCGCGGGCGGTTCGCTTAGGCATCGCCAGCCATAACCTCTTTGACATCGCTTTTGCCCTGACGGTGCGGGCAGAAAACAAAGTTGAGCCCTATGTTGAGTTTGAAATGCTTGAGGGGATGGCGAATCATCAGGCACGGGCGGTTCAAGCAGAAGCAGATGGATTACTCCTCTACGCCCCGGCCGTTGCCAAAGAAGACTTTCACAGCGCCATCGCTTACTTGGTGCGCCGCTTGGATGAAAACACGGCCGAAGAGAACTTTTTGCACGACCTGTTTAGCCTAGAAGTGGGCAATGATGTTTGGGAGCGTCAGAAAAACTTCTTCCTAGACGCAGTCGGGCGGCGTGATGATGTACAGGTTGGGCCAAATCGAAAACAAAATCGACTGACTGAAAACATCGTTTTTGATCCGGCAGATGGGTTTGAAAATGAGTCGGACACCGACTTCTCTCTTCCAGAAAATCGGGAATGGATCAAGAAGATGGTGGAAAAATGGCGCGGTGTCACACCAGCCCCCATCCCGCTACAAATTGGCGGGCATGAGCGCACGCCCAACACAGACGGCATCGGGATTGATCCCAGCTTGCCAGAGGTTGATGTCGCCTATCAATATGCGCTGGCCCGGCCGGAACAGATCGAGGAAGCACTTACCGTAGCGGTTGAGTCTCAGGCGGGATGGCAAGACTTCGGTATTGAAGGGCGCAAGAATCTGTTGGTCAAAGCGGCCGAAAAGCTGGCCAAACGGCGCGGCGATTTAATTGGCGCCGCCATCTTGGACGGGGGTAAAGCAGTTGATCAGGCAGATGTTGAAGTGAGCGAAGCGATTGACTTTGCCAACTACTATGCTCGTTCATTTGATCCGCTAGAAGAGCAGCTTCAAACCCATGATTTCAAACCGTTTGGCACCGTTTTGGTTGCGCCCCCGTGGAACTTCCCCATCGCTATTCCGTGCGGCGGCATGTTGTCTGCCCTGATGGCCGGGAACACGGTTATCTTCAAACCGGCCCCAGAAGCCACACTGGTGGGATGGGAACTGGCAAAAACGCTGTGGTCAGCCGGGATTCCGAAAAACGTGCTCCAATTTGTTCCAACCACCGATGATGAAGTGGGCAAATCGCTGGTGACGGATGAGCGGATCAACGCGGTTATTTTGACCGGCGGCCACCCCACGGCCGAACTGTTCTTGAGTTGGAAGCCAAACATGCGACTATTGGCTGAGACTAGCGGAAAAAACACCATGATCATCTCATCAATGGCGGATCATGATTTAGCCATCAAAGATTTGGTCTACTCAGCGTTTGGTCACAATGGTCAGAAGTGTTCAGCGTCCAGCCTTGCCATTCTAATTGATGAAGTTTATGACAACCCTGCCTTTATGCGTCAGCTAAAAGACGCTGCCGAAAGTCTCCCCATCGGCTCAGCGTGGGACCTGTCGAGCAAAATCACACCGCTGGTTCAAGAACCCAACCCGGACCTGCTCCGCGCCCTCACCACCCTAGATGAAGGTGAAAGCTGGCTGCTTGAACCAAAAATGATTGACGGCAATCCGCGTTTATGGTCACCGGGCATTAAGCTAGGGGTACAACCGGGATCGTTCTATCACAAAACAGAGTGCTTTGGACCTGTTTTAGGCATTATGCGAGCTTCCTCAATTGAAAGTGCCATCGATTTGGTCAATGACTCTGAATTTGGTCTGACCAGCGGCTTCCACTCGCTAGATGATCGTGAAATTGAG
>JBCCSO010000771.1:0-2941 GCA_039199965.1 Chloroflexota bacterium
CGCATCTTCTAGGTGAATTTAAATACTACTCGTCATTACTTTTACTGGTAGAACCCTCGTTACTTAAACCACTGCCAGAGGCAGTGGCTTTAATGTTCTAGTAAAGGTAATGATTATCAGCCACCAGGTAAATTCGGCCGGTAGCAGGATGATAGACAGCGTCTGAAAAAATCGGGTAGTTGCTATATTTCTCCGTTGTTAGGTACCACTCTGTAAATTTTCCTTCGGCTGTTTCCAATTCAGTGCCCCCCAAAGGAATCGGGTTTGGTGGCATTTCATCAGAATGTTCAACAATTGGAAATTCAATCATTAACTCGGTCCGTTTATCATTTGCAAAAAACAATAGCCAGATAAACGAAAGCCCAGCAGTTAACCCCACAAACAGTGTTAGTCCCATTAGGAAAAAAGCCCCCGGCCAGCGAACTCCATCACTTTTCTTTAAAGTCTCAATTAAAGTGTCATCATTTTTTAAAAGGTTTGGGTTTGAGAATGGATCTTGATCGATTTTTTTATTCATAATCACCTACAATCCTCTTGGAGCATCAGAATAATCAAGAGTGACACCCTCTCTTGTGGACAATTAAAATCACGCCTTTTGTATGTCATGTGCTTGCCCACCCATTCACATCTGCTAAACTTTGGCACCACCTACTTTCGACATGAAATACTTTCATTTTATAGATAAATTTGGCAAGCTAACTAACGCTGACACATGGGTCGAGCTAGACCGTGGCTTTGTTATACGGCAAATATCTATCCTCAAGGATGAGGTATTGGCGTCTAACCGACCTCACCCAAGGCACGGTTACCATTTGCCAACCGGATACATCGATTATGCAGCGTACAATCAGATTCATGCAGATGACATCGGCCGAGGCCTAATCAAGCCGGTCAACAAAGTTCCACCCGAAAAATTTGATAAGATCTGGCAAAAGCATCTCAACAGCTTTGAATCTGAATGGCTCTCTATTAAGAAAGATCACCCTTTGGGAACAGTCCTTAAAGGCAGCGTCAGGGCATTCTACCCACAAGGGGTTATCATCAGCTCGGAAAACAACGTCACTGGTGTAGCCAACTATGATCGCTGCCGCGAGATGTTTGGACACACGCTGATTCCCAAAATGCCAGTTCAAGTTACCGTTGGTGGCTATAATGAACGAATGCAGTGGCTGATTTTTATTGAGCCGCAGCCAGTTGGTTAATTTAATCAGCCTATACGCCAACTTCCACCTCCAAATCAACACTTAGAAGACTTATGACTCAACTATGGGGCGGCCGTTTTTCCGGCCAAGCAGCAGATTTACTGCGCAAATTAAACGACAGTATCGGATTTGATATCCGTCTTTACAACGAAGACATTGATGGGAGTATTGCGTGGGCCAATGGGCTAGTTGATGCTGGAGTGCTTACGACCAATGAGGCATCCGAAATTTGCGATGGACTAGAAAAAGTGCGCCAAGAAATTGCAAATGAAGCTTTCGAATTTGCACCCGGTGACGAGGACATTCACACGGCTGTCGAACGCCGCCTGACTGAAATCGTGGGTCCCATTGGTGGCAAACTGCATACCGGCCGCAGCCGGAACGATCAAGCGGTCACAGACTTCAGGCTGTGGGTTAAGCGAGCCACCAAAGATATTGCGGCCGAAATCGCTGCCCTAGGTGAAGCAATGATTAATCACGCTGAAAAACACATCGAAACCCCAATGCCTGGCTACACCCATCTACAGCATGCCCAGCCTGTAACTTGGGGGCACTGGTTGTTGGGTCATTTCTGGCCTTTGGTCCGGGACTTAGAACGATTTAAAGCGGTTCTGCATCAGGCGGACGAAATGGCCCTGGGTTCAGCCGCCTTTGCGGGAACGGCATTTCCAGTTAACCGGCAAGCTTTGGCAGATGCTCTGGGCTTCTCGCGGATCACGCGTAACAGTTTAGATGGGGTTTCAAGTCGTGACTACGTAGCCGACTTCCTCTATGCCTCAACGATGGTAGGGCTACATCTCAGCCGTTTAGCAGAGCAGTTAATTTTGTTCAGCAGCACTGAATTTAGCTTTGTGGTGATTGCGGATGCATACAGTACAGGTTCCAGCATTATGCCCCAAAAGAAAAACCCGGACACACTTGAACTAACTAGAGGGAAAAGCGGCCGGATTCTAGGTGATTTAACCGGTTTTCTTGCCACGATCAAAGGGTTACCATCAACGTATGATAAGGACTTGCAAGAAGACAAAGAGCCGGTTTTTGATGCCTACGACAACTTGATTTTGCTTCTGCCCGTCATGCGCGGGGTCATTGAGACATTAACGATCAATCCTGACAAAATGGCGGCACAACTCGAACCAGGATTGCTAGCAACTGACTTGGCAGACTATTTGGTCAAAAAGAGTATGCCGTTCAGGCAGGCACACCATGTAGTGGGTCAGATTGTTCAGCTAGGAGAAAAACGAAATATCCCAATTACAGACCTGACCCTAGATGACCTGCAAGAAATATCTGATTTATTTGAGGACGATGTGATTGAAGCATTCTCTGTAAAAGGGGCTTTAGACGCCCGCTCTGTTCCCGGCGGGACCGCGCCTTCGGCCGTAAAAGAGCAAATCACACAGGCCAGACAGGAAATAAGGCGTTAATTTCAACATTACATAACTATTTTGTTAGTCTTTTCATATTTTTTTCATGGTCACAATTGCCACGTTTAAATTGGTTGTGATACTATCGGGCGCCAGATAGATCTTCACGATTTATTATCAAGATTCATTCCGATTTTTCCGATCTATTCTCTACCATTCAACAGCGGATACGCTGAACCAAAAAGCTCTTATTTCATTTTGTAAAAATCTTTTTTGGTGTGCACACGCCACTTCGTCTGATCAGGGTTGGCCTATACCTATCAACACCAACGAATTGCCGGATCAATAACCCTACGGTTCTAGCACCCGATA
>JBCCSO010000772.1:0-2936 GCA_039199965.1 Chloroflexota bacterium
ATTAACACACTAGCATATGCCATTGACTGGCGGCCGGGTGACAACGTGGTCGTGGCTGATGTTGAGTTTCCCTCAGACGTTCTGCCGTGGACCAAATTTGAGCATTTAGGGGTTGAGGTCCGCATTGTTAAAAATGATGGGTGGCAGATTCGGCCGGAAGGTATTGTAGATTTGATTGACGATCACACGCGGGTTGTGGCGGTCAGTTACGTCAGCTACTTCACCGGCCAGCGGCAGGACCTGCCCAAACTTTCAAAACTTGTGCGCCAGAGCAACGCCATCTTTTTACTGGATGCGACCCACGCGGCCGGGGTCGTTTCCGTCGATGCGAACTTGGCCGATGTAGTCGTGTGCAGTTGCTACAAGTGGCTTTTGGCCACGCATGGGGTTGCCATTTTTTACTGGAACAAAGAACGTTTGCCAGACCTTAAACCCCCATTTATCGGCTGGGCAACACCGGCTTCTTTGCCGGGATGGGAAGACCCCACGTCTTATGTTTTGCCAGATTCAGCAGATCGTTTTGTGCCAGCCAACCCGAGCTATATCAGCATTTATGTATTGGAAAACGCCTTGGATCACCTTCTTGCCATCGGCAGGAATACGATTGAAGAGTATGTACTCTCGCTCAGCGGCAAACTATGGCAGGGGGTTGCAGAGGGTGGATGGGAAATGCTGACCCCCGCAGAAGCTAACGGCCGTGCCGGAAATGTTTGTTTTATGGCCCCCAACGTGCGTGAGGTCACAGACAAGCTAAAGGCTAACCAGATTTTGATTTGGGGGAGTTACGGCGGGGTGAAGCGGGTACGGGTTTCAACCCATCTGTACAACACTGAAGCAGACGTAGATCGCTTTTTGGAAGTACTGCGCAGCTAGAAAGCCATTGCGTTACCTATCTGGTGGTCAGGTGCGTCACCCGCTTTTTGAGGCTGCACGCCCGTTTGGGGAACTGCACCGCCAATTCGTTGGTCACCAGAACGGTGTATTGATAGGGATAAGAGTCAAAAGCGATTTTTGATTTGATTTCTGTTACAGGATGGCTTTTAGCCACATAACTCCCTTCCGCTCTATAAAGTGTCCAGCTACCCGGCCGGTTATCCCACATATCGTATAGCTCACTCCAAACATCATCCCTATCCACGCTAGATGAGTAGACGTCTCGTTTTGCCAAGCGGCCGCGGCAGGAGCTATCCGAAAACCGGAGCGTAATGCTGTCATCTTCTAGAATTATTTTTTCCGTGTCGGCAAACTGGGTAAAGTGAGTCCCCATCCAATTGACCCAAAACAGTCCCGCCCCTCCTATCAGCATAACAATAAAAAGTAACGTTATCCAGCCTAATTTCGACATAACAAAAACCTTGCAGGGGCGTTCGCCAATTTATGTATTTTTGTAAAAGCGCATCCTATTAGTTAAATTGATCAGTTAGCTGACCGCTATTTTAAGTGAGCGATCCATATCTTCGAGCAGGTCTTCAATATTTTCGATACCCACAGACAAGCGTACTAAGCTGTCAGAAATGCCCGCTTTGCGCCTTTCTTCAGGTGGCACAACCAGATGGGTCATTCCGGCCGGATATTGGATCAGCGTATCCACGTTACCCAAGCTCACGGCAAAGGTAGGAATTTGGACCGCCTCAAGCAGTTTTACACCGGCCTCGTATCCACCTTTCAACTCAAAAGAAAGCAGTGCGCCAAATCCATTCAACATCTGCTTTTTAGCCACTTCATGCCCGGCATCACTCGGTAAGCCGGGATAGTAAACTTTGTCTACAGCAGGATGCTGCTCCAAAAACTCAGCCATCGCTTGCCCATTGGTGGCATGGCGCTCCATCCGAATTTCAAATGTTTTGAGACCTATATTTGCCATCCATGCATCCATGGGGGATGGCGCTTGCCCCATCAGCTTAGACACCATCTTGACATCTTTTTGCATGTAGTCGATCTGACTACTGACGATAGCACCACCCGTGACGTTGCCGTGCCCAGTCAGAAATTTGGTGGTTGAGTGAATCACGATGTCACAACCGCGGGTCAGCGGCCGCTGATGGTACGGCGACGCAAATGTATTGTCAACGCAGACCCACGCATCGTAGGTGTGCGCCACTTCTGACAGGGTTGAGAGATCTACAATGCTCATGGTAGGGTTGGCAGGGGTTTCTGTGTACGCCATGACGGCGTGCGGGTTTTTGGCAAAAGCGGCTTCCCAAACATCAGCCGTGTTCCCATCAACCCAAACCACGTTGATGCCTAAACGCGGCGCAAAATCGTGGAAGAAGCTAAAAGAGTTTCCGTACAGATCGCGCTGAGTGATGACTGTTTCCCCTGTGCGCACGCGCCCCAGCACAGCGGCCGAAATCGCGGCCATCCCCGCACTGACCGCCTTGCCTGCCACAATCTCTTTGGGGTTCCGGTCAGGCTGCTGCCGAATTAAGTCCAATCCTTCCAAATAGGCATACTTATCGGCTAATTGATCCACATTAGGGTTACCTGATCGAGAATAAACATAGCCGTGCTGCTGGCCGGAAAAGATAGCCTGCATCGTTTCAACGTCTGGAAAACCGAATGTAGTGGTTTGAAAAATGGGTGTGACGTGGGCCCCGTAAGCATTGTCTCCCTCGTTGTAGTGGTTAACGATGGTGGATAGCCCTGATTTGGGCTTGATTTCTTTTTTCATAAATGGTCACCTTGTCTGAGAAGTAGCGAGGCCGCAAGCAAAGCTCGCGACCAATCGTTTTATTTTGATGGCAGATTCTCATCCAAATTTCTTGGATAGACAAGGTGACCTGATTGAGTTAGTGGCTACGCGGGGGTTTCTCTGGTGAGCAAGTAACCGAGTGGGCCAAACACGCCTGCTATCGCGGTCAAAATGATCCACGGCCAAGGATTACGGCCGATTTGCTTTGAGTCTCGGTACATCCAAACGCACAAAATTCCGCAGG
>JBCCSO010000773.1:0-2933 GCA_039199965.1 Chloroflexota bacterium
ACGCGGGCCTGTAGCTCTAGGGTGTCATAGGGTTTGGGAATAAAATCATCGGCTCCGGCCTCAATTCCTCGCAGTCGTGCGGCCCGATCATCGAAGGCGGTCACCATAATAATCGGGATATCAGCTGTGGCTGGGTTATTGCGCACCTCTCGGCAAACATCAAAGCCATTCATGCCGGGCATGCGCACATCGAGCAATACTAAGTCTGGCTTTAACTCATAAATTTTTTGCAAGGCATCTACGCCATTTTCGGCAAAGTGTAGGTCATACCCTTCTCCTTTTAAGAGTCGGTACATGTGATTGCGCATTAGCGCTTGATCATCGACGATGAGAACTTGACTGGTATATTTCATCTTCTGATGTAGTGGCGAATGTATCCTCTTTTATGGTACCGGTTACTCTGGAGTCCGGCAAAGCGGATAGGTTTAAATGTATGTGCTCAAATGGTTCGCCTATGTGTGGGTGAATGCAATAGGACTAAAGTATGAATATTGCGATTGACGGCTTCGCGGCTGACCAAAGATAGCTTGTTGGTGTTCTTACAATTAAACTGTCGAAATCTTAAAATGAGGCTTGCGTGGTTTTCGCAATTTTCACGGTCTGAAAGTACATACGTACCGTGTCTTTTATGTCTCGGCCGTATCCGCCCGCTAGTGTCACGACAGTGGGCCATCGATTCGTTGCGCAAAGATCTAAAACATACTCATCCCTCGCTTTTAAACCGTCATCAGTTAAAGCTAATTTGCCCAGCCTGTCCCCGTGATGAGGGTCTGCCCCCGCTAGATAAATGACCATTTCCGGTTCGAAGGATTCTAGAACCGATTCCAGCCCATCTTTTAAAGCCTGTAGATAGACTGAATCCCCTGTATCAACCGGTAGGCCGATGTCTAGATCACTTTTTGCTTTGCGGGCCGGAAAGTTCTTTTCGCAGTGGATAGAAAACGTAAAAATTGAAGGATCGTTGGCTGCGATGAGCGCGGTGCCATTCCCCTGATGGACATCGCAATCGATCACCAAAACCTCGCTGACAAGACGATCTTGTTGGAGGATACGACTGCAAATGACAATGTCATTGAACAGGCAGTATCCCTGCGGCCGATCCCACTGCGCGTGATGGGTGCCGCCACCTCCAGTACACGCGATGCCATCCTCTAGAGCTGCGCGGCCAGCCAGCACCGTTGCGCCGACCGTGTGCCTGACCCGCTTCGCCAATTCAGGCGACCAAGGCAGCCCCATTTCCCGCTCAAGCTTGCGTGGCAGGGTGCCATCCCGAATGTGCGCGATGTACTCGGGTGAATGAGCAAGTAACAGTTGGTCTTCTGTGGCTTCCGGTGCAGCAATTATTTCATCGCTGAGAAAGAGTTGAGAGTCTAAAACCTTCTGTTGGAGCAGGGTATACTTTTCTTGGGGAAAACGGTGATGGTCTGGCAGTGGGAAACTGTGCTGGGCATAGTGGAAAAATTTCACGACCAAATTATAACGAATAGAGATATTTGATACGTATGAAAAGAAGACTGCTTTTTTTAATCGTTTTAGTGGGTTTGTTCGGGGTTGTGGGGGCCGGGGGCCTGTTTGCTTACGGTGTTTATCGATATGGGTCAGTGGATGGCTTGATTCGACGAGGGCAAGTGGCTATTGCCCAACTGCAGCCCAGTGAACCGGTGGTTGTGCCCACATTCGTGCCTGAAGCAACAGTGGATGCGGCCGACTTTGTGGCTGATATTGAAGCAGATACCGTTGAGGAAGAGCCAACTGCAACCCCAACGTTTGAATTACCCACAGCTCAACCCATTGCAACCAGTACAGAAAGCGCCACCGCTATTCCCTCAGCTACACCGTCACCGGAGCCCCCGACGCCAACACCAACGATTACCCCAACGCCTATTTACACCCCGGCCGCATCTTTTGTGAACCTAACTGGTTATCGACACAACTGGCAAACATGGAACAACTGTGGGCCTGCCACTTTGGCAACCTATTTAAGCTATCTAGGCAAATGGGATACGCAAGTAGACACCGCTAATTTCTTGAAGCCCAATGAGCTGGATAAAAATGTGCAGGTGCCTGAGATCGTTTCATACGTTCAGCAGCGCTATCCAGATTTACAGGTAACGGCTCTGCATAACGGTTCTCCTGAAACAATGAAGCTGCTGCTAAGCAATGGTGTTCCTGCCATGATCCAAACGTGGCTGGAAGAAGACCCGGATGATGGGATGGGACATTATCGGTTCATCGTGGGGTTTGATGAAGCAGCAGATGAGTGGATTGTGTCAGACTCTTATGTCTCAACCGATGTAACCTCACCTTATTCAGGCATTCGGATTGATTACCAGCGGATGGTTGATCATTGGGACGTATTTGGCAAAATTTTTGTCCTGATTTATCCCGTTGAGCAAACAGAGTTGGTTCAGTCGATCATGGGAGATAATTTGGATCCAAACATGAACCACCAGCTTGCACTAGCAGAATACTCTCAACGCTTAAGTGATGATGCAGACAATCCATTTGTATGGCACACAATGGGCAACCTATTGTTGGCTGACGACCGACCAGAGCAAGCGGCACAAGCATATGATCAGGCGCGCGCCATTGGTCTGCCTTGGCGCATGTTTTGGTACAGCTTTGGGGTATTTGAGGCGTACACGGCCGTGGGGCGCTACGATGAGGTAATAGAGTTGGCGCAAGCGACGATTGATTCTGGTGGGCCCGGCGAGGAGCTTTACTATTGGATTGGAATCGCTCAGCGGAATCTGGGAAATGACGCAGCGGCGGCGAGCGCGTTTAATCAGGCACTGTATTGGAATCCATCACACAAACCCAGCCAGCAGGCGCTGCAGGGTGGCTAACTGCTCATAGCCAACTAGCATTTAAGCACCATTGCTGATCTAAAACCTTTGCCAGAGAATAATCTCTGAGATCAAAATGTTTGCAAT
>JBCCSO010000774.1:0-2933 GCA_039199965.1 Chloroflexota bacterium
GCTGAGGGTCAGTGCCACGTGGTAAACGACAGAGCGGGCGTTAATCCGGTTGGCACCAATCCGGCCGCTGAGCGCTCCGGCCACAAACCGGCCAACACCCAAGCCACCGGCCAAGGCTCCCACGACGAGTGAGCCTTCTGCCACAGGGATGCCGCGAAAGTCAGCCAAAAACGTGGGCAAAAAGGTGAAGAGTGTCACAGTGCCAATTAAGAATTTATCTGCCAGCATCAGTCCCAACGACGGAATACGGAACAGAGATGCCACTTTGTCAATACTAAAGCTGTGGGCTTCGGCCGCTTTTTGGGCGATGTTGCCCATGCCTGCATCAGTTTGACCCCGAATTGGTTCTTTGTAGAAGAAATAGATCAAGATACCGCTCAAAATACTGAGACCACCGGCCACGTAGTAGCCCATCCGCCAGCCGTCCGGCACATTTTCAAGCTGCCCAACCATCACAATGGCGATGATGCCCAAAATACCGGTGATACCGGCCCAAACCCCTTTGGCCCAGCCGCGCGTCTTGTCTGTAAACAGATCGCTCAAAACGGAATTGGTTACCGGCGTTGTAGCAGAAGCACCAGCGGCCGAAATCGCGACTAAAATCAACACTTGGGTGTAGTTTTGCACCATTCCTAAAGCAACGGTCCAGATTCCCCAGACACCGGTGGCAAACACCAGAATCGCTTTGCGGTTGTACCGATCACCCGCCATCCCCCAGAGTGGGCCAAAAATCGCACCAACCAATTTTCCAAGGGCCGCAATAAAGCCCAGTGCGGATGTAGCCAGTCCGAGCGCAGGGCGCATTACGGTAAAGAGGATGCCCAAAATGCCCCCCTCAACCCCGTCTACTAGCCCAGCAAAAGAGAGCAGGACAACGTTTGTCCAGCGGCCGGGTACTTTAATTTCTGTGTCATCTTCTTGAATAGGGTCCTCAAGAGGTACGGAAGCAGTCATGGGTTTCTCCTTTTTAAAAACGTGGCGAATTGTAGCGGAAAAGGAGAAATGGGGTAATCAAAAGTGGACCCATAGCTGCCCCCAAAAGTTAGGCGTTGGTTATAACCTTATCCCCTTAATTCTTTCTCGATCTGATCACGGTATTTATCACCCGTTGACACGACCGAATCTTCTTGGATAGGTTGTTCACCGGTTGACGCTTGCGCCTGCAGCTTTTGCATTTGTCGGCCGAAAATGAAGAGCCCCAAAACAATCACAAGAATCGGCCCTAGCCAGAAAAAGATACCTATCCCTTCTGCAGGCGGGTTAGCCAATACGGCCGACCCGTAGCGCACAGCAAATGACTCCAGCACTTCTTCATCCGTAGCACCTGCTTCCAACTGACGGCGAATTTCAGCCCGCCAGTCAGAGCACACCTCTGTAGGGCAAACATCTACCGGTATCGACTCGCAGGTGGGGCAAAACAGCTCTTTAGCCACGCGATTAACGTCGTTGTCAGTGACTTCATCATCTTGTGCAAATGCAGGCAGGGCCATCGCCAGCCCCACTAGAATAACGATTACTGCAAGAAGGATTTTTTTTATCATCATGAAAACCAACTATCGACCAACTACCACCAACCAACTGCCGTTTACCGATTATTGACCGTTGCGAGAGCGACGCGCCGCTCAGCCGCAGCAATCTTCTCATCCATCTCATCCGGCCAAGCCGCGATAAGCGTACCAATGATGAAAATGACACCACCGGCCCATACCCACTGAATCAGCGGATTGAGGTACATGCGCACCGTGGCTGATGTAGCAGAAATCTGCTCCCAGTTAACCAGAATGACGTAAAAGTCTTCCGCAATTGTTGAGCGCGCATCGGGAACGGTCATTCCCTGACCGTTATCAAAGATGTCGGTATGCGGCTGCAGCGTCGTTAAGAAGTTGTTGTTTTCATCATACACGTTGACAGTCCCCACGGCCGACTGGGTGTCCTCATTTTCCAAAAATTCAGTCCCCATATACTCAATCGTGTAGTTGCCCAGTGAGGCTCTTTCACCCGTGTTCAAAAAAACTTGATGCTCAGCCTGATAAAACTCTGTGCCGATAATACCGGCCGCCATAACCAAAACGCCCAAGTGGATCAAATATCCGCCGTAGCGACGCTGATGCCGCTGAAATAGTCTACCCAGAGATAAAATCCACAGTTCATTTCTAGCTCTCGCCAGCGCCTGAGTCCCTCTGATGTACTCTAGCAGGGTGAGCAACAGAGAGAATGCAACTACCCACAGGCCGATCACGGCCCCGATGCGGCGTACCCCACCAACGTACAAAGCGATGGCAAATATCGTTGCGGCCACGGCCGGCCACATCGACTGCTTTCCAAGTTTCTGGATAGACGTCTTATACCACATCGTCATAGGAGCTACACCCATCAAGAAAAGCAGCCCCGCAAACAAAGGCCCTAGGGCCAAATTGTATGTATCTGGGCCAACCCCAATCGACTGGCATTCAAAAACGCCCTGAAAGAGAGCAGAGCAAGTAATCGCCTCTGAAATCAGGTCAAAAAAGGTGAACAAAAAGATGATGATCGCAATAGCCAATATCAAAAAATTATTAGCCAAGAACGCAGCCTCTCGTGAGAGTAAAGATTCTAGATAGTTTCTGCTGCGCAAAGCGGGAGCACGCCACACGGCAACCCCTACTGAAAAAACGGTCAAGCTGCCCATGAAAATCAAGAATCCCCACTGGATGTCTGATTGAGCAAACGCATGCACAGATTGCAAAAGTCCGGTCCGCACGATAAATGTCCCCATAATGACCGATAGGTATGTGGTCAGGATTAATGCGATATTCCAAACTTTGAACATGCCCCGCTTCTCTTGAATCATGACCGAGTGCGAAAAGGCGGTTCCAGTCAGCCACGAAATGAACGGCATATTTTCGACAGGGTCCCACTCCCAATAACCACCCCATCCCAGTACGTCATACGCC
>JBCCSO010000775.1:0-2933 GCA_039199965.1 Chloroflexota bacterium
AGTTGGCTTCAGAGAAACCGGCATTTAATGACTTGCTAGACACGTTTAATTTATTAGGTGATCCCGCGCTACAGGTAAACTTAAATGAAAATAGCGGCTCCCCAACCATCTTCTTGCCTCTGATTTCAAGGTAGCCAGCACCAACGTGAGCAGGGATCAGTATCCTTGCTCACGATTGACGAGGTTAAGCAGCGGCTCTCCTACTAAGTAACGGCGTACATTTTCACAAAATAAGCCGATGACCCGCTTGTCGTAGGAATTTGTTAGGCCAGAAACCCGGGGGCTGAGCAGCACATTTGGCATTTTCCACAACGCACTATCGGCTGGTAGCGGCTCCTCTGTAAAGCTGTCTAAACCAGCACCCGCTATACGTCCCTTGCTCAGTGCGCTGATCAGATCATTTTCGACAACAATCCGGCCGTCGCTTGCGTTAATTAGATAGGCGGTTGATTTCATGGCTTTAAATAAGTCTGCATCTATGAAACCAACTGTCTCGTCTGTTAGGGGTAGCGCTACCACCACAAAATCTGACTCACTCACCATCGATTTTGTCGCCTCTGGCGGATAGATCCGCAGAGGCAAATTGCCATCTGGGTCTCCAGTCCCCTCAAGACGAAACCCATTTTCTGAAATCTTTTTCAAATTTCGCTTTGTGGCCAAGACGTGCATGCCAAACACTGTTGCAACCCGCGCAATTTCACGGGCTAGGCTTCCATAACCCAAAATGCCCAGCGTTTTTCCCCTTAGTTCAATCGGATTAAAGCGCTCCCAATTTGTAGTAGGCCACTCACCTTCTGTCTTCAGGTCAACCCATGACTGTGCTTGATTGGCAAAATAAAGCAGCTTTGAAAAAACGTGCTGGCTGATGTTGGTTGAATTGATCCCGCTTGAGGTTGTAACAATCGTTTTGCTGTCCCATATCGGACTTTGGCGCAGAGATTCAATATTTGTCCAGTGGCTTTGCACCCAGCGCAAGTTTGGAGCCAGTTCAACAGGAGGCACATCAGAGATGGTGTAAATAATTTCAGCATCTGTCCGCCTATCTGCAGGCCAGCGCCCATCTGGCAGGCTAAATTGTTCAACAGAAATTTCCCTTGAAACCGATCCAATCGATTCAATTAAATCGTTAGAAAAAGGAGCCGCTACCAAAATATGAGTCATTATTGACAATCCAGATTGTCTCGCGCGTTCGGCCGAATCCGATCCATTTTTTAAAAGTCACGCAAGGTTGAGTTAATGGTTAAAGCTTTGATCTATTAAAGGATTCTAACACATCACACGAAACGATATTGAACAAACTTAAATTGATACCTCATAAAAATGTCACTTTCGCAAACACAACGTCTTCCTAATGAATGAGTGTCATGTGTTTGAATCATAACCTGATACCTTTATAATCCTCATCCGATGTTGTAAGCAACATAAATGGGTCCCGACTGGGGCCAGAAGAGCATTCCAGCGCATTTTGCTCTAGCTCACGGCTGTGATGTAACAATAGGTATTTTCCTAGCGAAGTCGTGACCAATGGTGTTTCCTCTAATGACTAAATAGGCTTCTCTTATTTGAAGGAAACACTAAGCTGCTTTCAAAAACTTATTTCCTAAAAAGTTTTTGAAACGGCTGTGCGGCGATTTGAACGGTCTCAAAAAGGCTATTTTAAAATTGCAAATCGCCCTACACGGCTCAATTTATGAAAACTGCTCTCGTGCACGACTGGCTCAATCAAATTGGAGGTGCGGAAGATGTTTTGGAAGTGATGGTCGACATGTTTCCAAACGCCCCTTTGTATACCTCGATTTATCACAAATCCAGAATGCCAGAGCAGTATAAAGAGTGGGATATCCGCACCAGCTTCATTAACAGATTGCCATTTGCCCAGAGGGTTCAACAACTCTACTTCCCGATCTATCCGATGGCGTTTGATGCGTTTGACTTTAGAAATTATGATTTGGTTCTAAGTAACAAAAGTGGGTTTTGCCATGGTATTATTACAGAGCCCGAAACGCTGCACATCTGCTATTGTCTAACCCCCACTCGTTACCTTTGGCGGTATAATCAATATAGTGAACGTGAAAAAATGAATCCTGTGTTGCAAAATGGCCTTCTGCCGTTTTTGCACTATTTAAGGCTGTGGGACAGATTAGCAGCCGATCGCGTTGATCATTTCATCGCAATTTCAGAGGCTGTGCGCAGACGGATCGTAAAATTTTATCGCAGAGATGCTGAAATAATTTACCCACCGGTCGATACCACTCGCTTTGCCCCGGTCTCTGAAAATCTAGTCGAAGATTACTATCTTTTTGTCGGCCGTTTGGTCCCCTATCGCCGTCTGGACTTGCTCATCGAAGCATTTAACAAGCTCAAAAAGCCCCTGTTTATCGCAGGCAGCGGCCGAGATCGTGAACGCCTTGAATCACTAGCGAACAGCAACGTCAACTTTCTGGGGTTTGTGTCAGACGACGATCTTCCGCAGCTTATTGCTAAGGCCAAGGGTTTTTTTTGGCCCGGAGAAGAAGACTTCGGAATAGCTCCCATTCAAGCGATGGCGGCGGGTAGACCAGCAATCGCGTATGCGGCTGGTGGCGCGCTAGACACCATCATTCCTAATAAAACGGGTGTGTTGTTTGAAGAGCAGACCGTAGCCAGTATGATCGAAGCTGTTAACCATTTTGAATCGCTGTCGTGGCACACAGACAAAATCGTAACGCACGCGAAGCAGTTTGACACCGAACTATTTAAAAAACAGCTTAATCGGTTTATTGATAAAAAGATGGAGTCACATAAATTAGATGTACAAGGAAAAGGATCGGCAATGAAATAGCCTTTTGTTGCTGCACATCGTTATGGATTTAAAGGATTACATCAGAATTATTCGGCAGCGAGGATGGATATTGCTTGTGCTGGCTGTGATTACGGCCGGTTCATCTTTTGCA
>JBCCSO010000776.1:0-2929 GCA_039199965.1 Chloroflexota bacterium
ATGATGTCGTGCCCCACACCATTAGCTGCAATCCGTTTATGGCGCGGGCCTATGCGAACCTCATCCAAGGATATCTGCAAGATATGGCGGAGCAGATCGATCCGGCCGAACCGCTGTACATCGTTGAGCTGGGGGCAGGCTCCGGCCGGTTGACCTATCACCTCATCCATCAGCTTTCCCCTTTGTTGGATAACAACTTCAATGTCAAATTTGTGCTAACCGATTTTACAGACAGCATCGTCAAGTATTGGCGCAGCCACCCTCAGCTTGTGCCACTGGCTGAAAAAGGGGTGCTCGATTTTGCGCTGTTTGACGTGATGGATATGCGGCCGTTGGATCTCCTGCACAGCGGCCGGACCCTTGATCCCCAATCAAATAAAAACCCAATCATCCTGCTCGCAAATTACTTCTTTGACTCAATTCCGCAAGATAGCTTTGTGATTGAAAACGGGGAGCTGCACAGCAATTTGCTATCGCTCTACTCTGGCTCAGACGAAGAATTTGTGATTACCGATCCAAACCTATGGGACGCGCTGTCATTGGCTTACGAGCCGCTGCCGTCCAACGGCGCACCGTATGAAAATGAGCTCTACAATCAGATCTTGGCCGATTATGAGCAGTTGCCAGACACAAGCTTAAGCTTCCCAAACATTGGGCTTGATTGCCTGCAATTTTGGATGGTGTTTGGTGATCTGTTGTTGCTCACGGCTGATCGTGGTGCAAGCCATGCAGACGCACTGATTGGGCAAGATGATCCGCTGCCAAACCTGCACGGCAGCTTTTCAATGATGGTGAACTACCATGCCATCAGCGAATTTGTTGAGCGGAGCGGCGGCCGGGTGTTTGTCCCGTCTCACTATCAGGACAATGTGCAAACGCTGGCGTATGTGTTGGCAAAAGAAAAGGTATCCCTTCAAGCCACACAGCAAGCGTTTGAGCAATCCGTCCTGCAAAATAACCCGGATGACTTTTTCGGCCTGCGCTACCATCTGATCAAGCAAATTCCTGAGATGGCTATTGATCAGTTTATGAGCCTAATGCGCTGGTCCGCCTATGACGCTGATATTTTGCGTTTGGGACTGGATCATTTAGTCGAATTAGTACAAGCTGAACCTGCATGGGCAGACGACGTAGCTGATATGTTGTGGCAGGTTAAAAGTCAGTATCTCCCCATCCGGCCGGATGATGATTTGATTGATCAAATTGACAGCTTGCTTGCATAAGACTTTGAATTTTTCGTCACTGCGAGATCACCCTTCGACAGGCTCAGGGTTCCGCCGAGAGGAGTAGCCTGAGCCTGTCGAAGGCGAGATCACAGGTTGAGAATACACTCGTTACAGAGTTTTAGGATCAAAATTCGCAAAAATCAGAAACTAACCTCATAATGTGAATACATTTTTGCCTGTGTAAAGCCCAAACGTTTGAGACTAGATGAGAACTTTCCATGACACTAAAAACGATTACCCTACCTGCAAAACCTATACCCGTTATTGCTGAAACCGATGTCCTTGTAGTGGGCAGCGGCCCCGGCGGCTTGGCGGCCGCGATTAGCTGCGCCCGTACTGGCGTCGAAACGATGCTGATTGATCGCTATGGCTGCTTTGGCGGCAACCTGACCCACGTGGGGGTTGAGGGCATCGCATGGTATCGGCATGAAAAGACGGTAGATGTGGAAGGGATCGGGATTGAGTTTGAAACCCGTGCCAAAAATATGGATGCGGCTTATCCAGAGCCGCAATCAACCAGCCACGCTATCAACACAGAGATGTTTAAGGTGCTGGCTGACCGCTGGGTTGAGGAAGCCGGAATCAAACCGCTGCTCCACTCATATGCAGTAGATGCCATCGTTGAAGATGGTCAGATCAAGGGGATTGTGGTTGAGTCAAAATCCGGCCGAGGTGCGATTTTGGCCAAACGGGTTATTGATGGCACTGGTGATGCCGACATTGCCTGCATGGTCGGGGCCCCTGTGCGCAAAAATCCCAAAGAAGAGATGCTATCTGTCACCGTGATGTTTTCGGCATCTGGCGTTGACAAGAAAAAATTCCTTGGCTTTGTTAAAGAGAACCCGACCAAGTACAAAGACTGGGGGAAAAATTGGGACATGGAAACGACCGGCAAAGAGGATGAACTATTCAGCCCCTATCTGGAAGAACCGTTTGATCAAGCACGGGCCAAAGGAATTATCCCGGCCGGAATGAAGAGCATCGGCGGAACGTGGAGCGGTATCACAGACGGTGGTGAGGCCACCTATTTGAATATGGTCCACATGCTCAATTATGACGGCACTGACGTTTGGGACTTAACCCATGCTGAAATGGAAGGTCGGCGGCAGGCGATGCTGACGATTAAAGCCTTAAACCATTTTGCACCGGGGTTTGACTTTGCCAAGCTGCGCAACTTCGGCATGACGGTCGGCATCCGCGATACGCGCAAGATTATCGGCCGGTACAACATGACAGAAAATGATGTGCGCCATCAGGCCCGCTTTGAAGACTCTGTTGGAATTTTTCCTGAGTTTATCGACGGATATGGGGTGCTGATTCTGCCGACCACCGGCCGCTATTTTCACATCCCATACGGGGCAATTGTGCCGCAAGGCATCGACAACCTTTTGGTTGCGGGCCGCTCGATTGCGGGTGACAATATCAGCCACGCATCGGTACGGAATATGATGGCTTGTACGGTTGCGGGGCAGGGTGCTGGTGTGGCGGCTGCTGTTTCACTTAAAACGGGAAAAACCACGGCCGAAGTGGACATGGGAGATGTGCAGGTAGAGCTTAAACGGCAGGGTGTCAGAATTCACTAGGTTGTTTGGCCAGGTTGTTTAGATGGTAGAGACCAGATATTTGGTGTTAGAGCAATTTACTACCACCTAGCATCTGATATCTACCCTCTAAAACTACGGTTCGCTTTTAGCTTTGACTTC
>JBCCSO010000777.1:0-2918 GCA_039199965.1 Chloroflexota bacterium
GTTTGCCCCACGCCCCAAGCTGGCTGCGCGTTTGGCAGCTTCTAGCCGCGCATCGCGGAACTGGACCGTCTTGTCTGCGTCCTGCTCAATTTTGAAGCCTAAAGTTGCATCTGGTTTGTAACGTTCTTTCTCCACTTCGATGTCGATTGTGTTTTGTGCAACCGCAGCATCGAGGCGAGTAATCATCAGAGCAAACAGCCCCGTGAAGAGAACCATACCAAATAAAATAAAACCAATTACCGTGAAAATATTCATGTAAAACCTCTGGACGAGTGGCTAGTCAATCGTAAAGTTTTTCAATTTTTTATTATAACGGTTATAAAATTACAACTCAAAAAATGTGAGGGTTTTGCTGTAAGCCATAAGTAGGGTTATCTCTGAAATGTTTTAATAGAAATGAAAAACCCGATCCTTAAAGATCGGGCAAAATGAGGTGCCGAAGGTGGGAGTCGAACCCACACGGGCGTAAAGCCCACTACGCCCTGAACGTAGCGCGTCTGCCAATTCCGCCACTTCGGCTTAGGTTGTAAAACGGATCGGAATTTTACCCACTATTAAGAGCTTGTCAAAGATTCTTTTGAGCTATTGGGCGACCACCAAACGAGAGCCAATAAGGTGATAATCAGAGCGAAAAATGCTGCAATCTGATTGATTTGCCATCCATTACCAATGGTAACGCTGCCGCCGCGGAAATTGAGCGTAATTAGAAATCCAAAAGCCAGCAATAAACAACTAACAAAGAGCACCCAGCCATCGAACTGCTTGGACGGCCGCATGCGACGTACCATGAAAAAAGTGATCAGTATAACGACTACTTCATAAAGATGAACCGGGTGAATCGGAAACCAATTCATAGTTGACGGTGCGCCGTATCCCGGTCCGCCCAGATAATCTCCAATGACCCAAGCGGCAAGTAGAATTAAGATTGGCTCTATCAGTGCATCTAGCATTTTTAGGATCGGAATCCCTTGATTTCTGCAATTGTAAGCGAGGACCAATACCCCGCTGACAACGGCCCCCCAAAGGCTGTAGCCAAAAGTAATGGGCCAGATAACTGACGATGGGCTGGCTAATGAGGCTTCCCAATGGATGGCGGCAAAGACTAGCCGGCCGCCAATCATGCCCAAGATGATCGCATTGAACGCTGTGCTTCTCGTCCACTCTGGATCAGCATCAATTTGATCAATAATGGTGTCAACCAGCCAGAGTGCTGCAAAAAAGCCGATGATGAACACAAACGGTTTAGACGGAATCGCTAAGGGGCCAAGGGTGAGAAAAGGAAGCATGTTTAATCTAAATATTGAGCGAGCTGCGCTTCGAGAAAGGCGGCCGAAACGCCGCCCGGTGCCACAGACAGCAATACTCCATCAGGGCTCACGAACCACGTTGTGGGCAGCCCAAAGACTTGATAATCGGAATAAACAGCCCCCTGTTGGTCTAGAAGGATGGGATACGTCATGCCAAACTCATCTGAAAATTGCGTGATTTGGTCGAATGATTCTTTTTGGTTAATTCCGAGCATGATGACTTCGTTTTTGTGCTGCACGTAGAATGATTGAAAGTGAGGTGTTTCCTGACGGCAAGGGCCACACCACGTCGCCCAAAAGTTAATAATGACCGGCCGGCCGCGTAGCTTAGACAAGGTTATTTGTTCACCTTCAAGTGTCGTTAGGGTAAAGTCTGGGGCTAGGGCACCCGGCACCGGGGCAATGGCAAGCTCAAAATTGTCAGCCGGTTCTATGTCTCGTGAATACGCCATCCAGCTAATGCTAATGACTGTCATAATGACCATTACCCTGAGCCAATCTTGTTTAGTCTGTGGAATCAAAATCAATAACCCAAAATCGTCAATTACTTGATCTTATTGTATGATGACGCCGTTAAACGAGAAATGCTTTCGGCATGTTTTCTGTGGGATTTGTATGGATAGTTACACGATTTTACTAAGCCAATCAGCGTGGGATAAACAGCTTGAACCGTATAGACAAAAGCTGCAGGCAGGGGCTAAACCGGGACGATTACTAGAAAAGCGGTTGACAAGTAGGCCTGAGGCTTTAGGATCGACCAGAACTTTTCTGGAAGAGTTAATCAATACCAAAAAGCCGCAGATTTTTGCTGAAAGTGCGATTCTTGGTGATGGATCTGATTGGAACTTGACCGAGCTGGCAATCTTGGGGGATGTCAGTATCGCTACACCAGTCACAATCTTTGACAATGGCCGACATCGGAAACCAGATGTGCATGCTAAGCCGTTTGAAGGGACACTGCTGTTTACCCCGGGTGCACTGCTGCGCAATGGGCATGGGGAACCCCCGGCCGACTATTTGGCGGTGACAACTGACCACAAAATTGATCCTGAGAAATACTATCAGCTGTACAAAAGGCGTTTGCTGCCCCCTTTGAAATATGCGGATCAGGTGTGTGCCCGTAAAAGCAAAAAAGGGTTCATCACAATTCCGGGATTAGGATGCGGTGTCTTTGCCGGTCCGTTTGCTGGGCAACTGGGTCAAATGTTAAACAGAACGTTGCTCAGGGTGCTTCAACAGCATTCCGCCGAATTGCCAAACATCAGAGCCGTTTACTATGATCCATATAACGAAAGCCAAAACGAACGGCATGAGATTGAAGGTTTGAGCTATTTGGTCCGGCCGCTGTTGCAGGGGAATAAAAACAAGCCGCAGCTTTGCTCCCCTCATTATTATGAAGAAACAGGCGATGATTTTTCAGACTGCGAATTCTTTAGCTTCGTGGCGTGGGACCATGTGTCATGGCCGGGAAATGATTTTTATGTGGGCTCACGAGTAACGGATGATGGGGTGAAAGGGGCCGCTACAGACGCGATTCGAGCGATGACCGGCTTTGAAGGCTTCTATGATAAGGTTCAAAACAAGTATTTACCCCCTATTGGATTTAAAAAC
>JBCCSO010000778.1:0-2918 GCA_039199965.1 Chloroflexota bacterium
CCTCAGAGATTCTCTGGAAGTGCAAATAATTTGTGGGGAGTGACCGACACTCTAAGTTGGTACCGCTATTATAAATTGCGCACGAGTAGACTTCTACAAGGCTAATGAGACAGTTACCTGAATGTGGGTGAAAAATAGAGGAAATGATGGAATCATTCTATCATCCCATTATTTTATTAATCTTGAATGGCGTCCCAAATCGCATCAGCTAGACTGGCCCAGCGCTCTGCGCTTTCCTGATCACTAACCAGCGTGTTTACGGTATAGGCCAATACGACATCTTTGTCACTGTCCGCCCACGCCGTTGAACTACGCTGACCGGGGTGACCAAATGTGGTGGGATTAGATTTCCGACCGTACGCAGGCGGCCCATCTGCGTATTCAGCCGGTTTTTCCCCTCCTAACAGCAGCCCTCCTCCCCAGCGGACAAACTGATCAAACGTGTGATCGTGCCCGGCAAATTGCACCTCAAGCATTGAATTAACCGTTTCTTCTTCAAGGATGCGCTTGCCGTACATCGTGCCGCCGTTAAGCATCATTTGATAGAAAACCGCCAAATCCTGTGCCGTACTGTTTAGCGTAGCGGCCGGAAGCACCGTGTGTCTGGCTGATCGAAACAGCATGACTGCGCCATTTTGATCACTAGAAGTGGAGTACAGTTCGGCCGCTCTTTTGGCCTGAGATCGCGGCAATCCCAGCCATGAATTCCGCATTTTCAAGGGTTGAAAAACGTGATCCTCCATGTACTGATCGATCGGTTTACCCGTGACCCGCCGAATGATTTCTCCCAAAATAAAGCCATAATTCAAAGCGTGATAGGCAGTCTTTGATCCCGGCTCGTATTCAACTTCTAATTCAGCTACAGAGTTAACAACCGAATCCCAGCTCCACCAGCGCGGTATTTGCGGGTAGAGGCCGCGCGCTGGTATACCCGCTTGATGGGTGAGCGCATGCCGCACTGTGGCTGTCTCTTTCCCCTTTTGCCCAAATTCTGGCCAGTATTTAGCGATGGGATCATCCAAAGCCACAAGGTCCATTTCGATCAATTGGTACATGCACACGGCCGTCAGCGGTTTGGTAACAGAGAATGTTAAGAATGGGGTGCTGTCTTGAACGGATTCATAGGAACCCAGCCGGAGCAGCCCGTTTTTACGATTCAGCACAACCTGTCCATGCCGTAAAACGACCATCTGCCCGGCCGAATGCAGACCGCGCAGGAACTGATCGTCAAACATCTCCCCTACACGACGCACCGCCTGTCTGTCCATGCCCACAGATGCCGGATCAACCTCTCGGCTAAAATCTATCTGATCAACCTTCATATTTTGAATCATACCTCAAAAATAAATGAACAATTATCCTGCAACTTGCACCAAGGGTCGTTTGCGATAAGCGAAGTAGAACCAAGCCCAGTAAATGGTGACCAGCACGCTGATCACTGCAAAGATGCCCATAACCTCAAATAGCGAAACGCCAAGATTGTCTTGGAACCATCCGGCTATCCAAATTGAAATTGACTGCGTCAGGGTTAGCGCTGCAAATTCAAAGGCAAAAACCCGGCCGCGTACGTGGTCTGGAACCAGTATTTGCAGAAGTGCGGCCGAAAAAACCCACAAAGTACCTGAGCCAAGGGTACGAAATAGACTGGCACCCAAAAACCACGTTAGCCCAAAGTCAAACGCCATCCCAATCAGCCCAATCGACATGAGGATAAATGAGAGCAGTATGCCCCATCGCAGTGCCTTTTCTGTTTCACCTAGCCAATGCTGCAGCACAACCGGACCAATGCCTGTTCCAATTCCGGCTACCAAGTAGAACAGCGTGAGCGTTAGTGTACCGCCTTCCCCCACTGTCTGCGCCTGTCCGCGGAATGTGTAGTCAAAAACAAGAGGATAAATATCCTCCGCTACAGAGATCTCAAGTACATTGATGGCGCCGTATACCAGTGAACCCGTTGCTTTGACAAGGGCGATAGCTAGCATCAGCTTGGCTCCCCAGAGGAAACTGAAGCCGCCAGCAATCTCAGCAAAGCCTCCCTGACTTTTCTCTTCCTCACCAGTTGGGGCGATGGCTTTAGCCGAAATCCGGCTGATAAACCACGCTGACAGTAAAAATGTGCCGATGTCGAGCACAAATGCTGTTGTAACACCAAAAAACGCGGTAGCCAACCCGCCTAGTAGGGTGCCAAATGCAAGTGTTGTGCTCCACGTCACGCTGTCCAACGCATTAGCCGTTACTAGTTCATCCTGCTTCACAATATTCGACATTGCGGCCGAGCGGGCAGGCAAAAACAGCGCGGTCAACGAAAACTGAGCGGCCGTCAGCACGTAAAACATCCAAATCATTGATTCGTCCCGAATGAACATCAGACCCACAATTGTCAGGGCGCGCAGGATGTCTGAAATAATCATCACGTGCCGCCTATCAAAGCGATCAGATATGACCCCAGCAAAAGGACTCATCACAAACAGCGGCAGAAAACGGGCCAAAAAAAGCAGGCTCAACTGTGTGCCAGACTCTGTTAACTCAGCTACTAAAGATGCAGAAGCGATCAGGTTAAACCAGTCCCCAATTTGGCTAACTAAAAAACCTAACCATAAAAATCGATAATCTCTGTTGTTGCGTAAAAGGTGCGAATACTTGGAAAGCATTGCACAATCCTACTGTGTTTACTGCGCAGTTCAATCGATTTTATTCAAATCTATCTGTTTGAAATAGCAATTTGTATCCTTTCTGCTGCCAACTGGGACTTATAAATAGACGTCTAATTTTAGCGAGGATTATTTCGTGAATAGCGAAGAACAAACTGCAGAAAAAACCAACTGGACAGATCATGAAATATGCGACCTTGTGCATGCCACGCTACGCGGCGAAACAGCCGCTTTCGGCATCATCATCGAGCGTTTTGAGAAGATGGC
>JBCCSO010000779.1:0-2918 GCA_039199965.1 Chloroflexota bacterium
CGACCTATCTTTTTTAGCCATGAGTCATAGCCCTTCATAAAAGCTAAATAGCCCCTTATTCTGTCTACAGCCTGATGTGTCAGAGTTGCCAAACCCCTACACTTTTGTCATCAGTTCGAATCAATCAGTTGGAGACAAAGGACATGCAGAAATTCAACAACAATAAAACTGTGCTCATCACCATTGGGGTCATCACAATTATTTTTGGCATTGTAGCTGGCGTTAGAAGCGGTTCATTTTTTGACCAACCATGGATCTTCATTTTAGGCATATCCATCATTGTTATCGGCTACAGCTTAGGAAACAAAACAAAGTAGTCACATTCATTCAACCACAAAGATGTGACGCAGATCATGCTACTTGGCACTCTGTCACATGACGTTTTAAACCATACAGTTCCTTTCATCAAATCACACACGAAACGGAGAAACCAGATGACTTTTATCAATACCATCCAAAAATTTTTCGTCGGCCAACAGATGGCTGAACACACCAAATCGATTTTCCCGCAACAGGGCATCAACCCAATTACAGGAAAACCCAATCTAATCACAGTTAACAATGTGGTTAAAAGCTACATGACAGATTCCGGTGAATTTACGGCTCTAAAAGGGGTTAATCTAGAGGTAGAAGCAGGTGAATTTGTGGCGGTTATCGGGAAATCTGGCAGCGGGAAATCAACCCTCAGCAATATGATTACGGGCATTGACCGGCCGACAAGCGGTCAGGTTTGGGTGGATGGCACGGCCGTCCACAACTTGGGCGAAGGTGAGATGGCACGCTGGCGCGGCCGGAATATCGGTGTCATCTTCCAATTTTTCCAACTGCTCCCTATGCTGACCGTGGCCCAAAACATCATGCTCCCCATGGATTTTTGCAAAACATACCCCAAGAGTGAGCGGCTTGATCGAGCCAAAGCGCTTTTGGAGCTGGTAGAGCTAGGACACACGGCCGACAAATTTCCTACCGCACTTTCAGGAGGTCAGCAGCAGCGGGTAGCAATTGCGCGCGCTTTGGCCAACGATCCACCCATCCTCGTGGGTGACGAACCCACCGGAAGCTTAGACAGCAAAACGGCCGACTCCGTTTTTCGTCTTTTTGAGGACTTAGTGTCCAAAGAAAACAAAACCATCTTCATGGTCACCCATGACAACGATCTAGCTGATCGTGTATCAAAAGTTGTCACCGTTTCAGACGGGCAAATTGTAGAAACGTATCGGAACTAGTTCAGTAGATCAGTATTCAGTGTTTCAGTAGGTCAGTCAATTGCGATCCAACCACCAAACTACCGATTACTGACTTACTGACTTACAGATTATCGGAGGCACCCATGTTTAACTCACAGTACTACAAAATTTTTCGCGATATGACCCAAAATAAAGGGCGCAGCACACTGGTTGTTTTATCAATATTTTTAGGGGTTTTTGCTGTTGGGCTCACCATTGGGTCAAGAGTGATGTTAACCGCCGGGATGGCTAGCTCTTATTCAGGTGCAAATCCGGCCGAATTTACCATCGGTACAAGCGAACTGGTTGGCAATGACTTTTTGAAAAGCTTGGCCAAAGACCCAGAAATCGCTGACGCATACGGCCGACACGCCGTGGGGATGCGCATCCAGACCGGCCCAGACAGCTGGCAAGATGTTGAAATGATTGTGGTTGAAGATGCGGCAGACATTCGAGTGGCCCGCTTAGGCATCGATTCGGGCGTTTGGCCCCCACAGCGCGGCCAAATCTTTATCGAGCGGAACGGCTTGGGTATGATCAACGCGGCCGAAGGTGAAACAATCATCGTTGAAATGCAGGGGGGCAAGCGGCAAGAACTTCAGGTTGTGGGCACCACATATGACGCCATCCAGCTTGCATCAGGGCTGTCAAACACCGTGTACGGCTATGTTGATACCAAAACGTTAGCAGGCTTCGGCATCGAGAAAAGCCATCTATACAACGAAATTCATGTGTCACTGGCTAATAACAAGCTCAATCAAGATCACATCGACGCCATGCTAGTGCAGGTGGAAGAAAAAATTGAAGAAAGCGGCATGTGGGTAACATTTGTCGCCATGGAAGATAACCCGGGGCAGCATGGCGCTCAGCCGGTTGTAGAAGCCATCGGGATGCTTTTGGTTGTATTGGGGCTACTAACGCTGACACTGGCCGCATTCCTTATCGCCAACACCATGTCCGCCCTCATGAGTCGCCAAATCAAGCAGATTGGGGTCATGAAAACGGTTGGCGCCAGCAAGCTTCAGCTGCTCGTGATGTTCGCTATCATCCCGCTGACCTACGGGGTCTTGGCGCTGATCATCGCCCTTCCAGCCGCTCTGTTTGCCGCTCGCTTTTTGGCAGATTTCATTTTTGGGATTGTGAACTTCAACGCAGCGATTCACAACTTTCCCATGTGGCTCTGGCTTCTACAGATTGGGTTAGGCGTCTTGGTTCCATTTTTAGCAGCCCTATTGCCCATCTTCATGACATCGCGGGTATCCGTTCGGGAAGCCATCGACAACATGGTGATCAAAGGTGGCAATAGTGACAGCTGGGTTAGCCGGGCGTTTATCACGGTAACTGACAAATGGATGAACTTGTCTCGCCCAATTATTATCTCACTCCAAAACACCTTCAGACGTCGCGGCCGGTTGATATTCACCCTCATCGCGCTCACCCTAGGTAGCGCTATCTTTATGGCGGTATCGACCCTCCAACTATCAACGTCCAGTACACTTGATGAAGCCATCGACTTTTACAACCATGATGTTCAAGTTCAGTTGAACAGCCCATTACGCACCTCAATTCTTGAGAAAAAGCTGGCTGATCTGCCAGAGCTTGAAGCTTTAGAGGGATGGGAAAACAGTGGGGAACGGATCGTCAAAACAGACGGAACAGAGGGCATCACCATCGGTATATCTGCGATTCCAG
>JBCCSO010000780.1:0-2915 GCA_039199965.1 Chloroflexota bacterium
CTGAAATCAATCGCAGATTTCATGCTTGTTGCATCGATGCTTGTTGCATCAATTTGACCTAATAACCATGCTTAAAATGTTTAGAAAACCAGACCATAAAGAATACCCAGAAACAATTGACCTACTTTTAACACGTCGTTCTCTTGTGGCTAAAAACCACATCGGCCCCGGACCGAATGAGGAAGAACTCGATACCATACTAAGGTGCGCCACCCGCGTACCGGACCATGCCAAGCTCACACCGTGGCGCATTCAGGTGCTGCAGGGTGATACCCTTAACACAGTTGGCAAAGTCATTGGTGACACATACAAAGCTGACAACCCTGAGGCGGAAGCGGAGAAAATTGCCTTCGAAAGCGGCCGGTTGGCTCGCTCACCCCTTGTGCTGATTGTTAGTACCAAAATTGAGAATACGGACAGAATCCCACGCTGGGAACAAATCTTGTCTGGTGGAGCCGTCTGCCAAAACATTCTCGTGGCCGCCACTGCACTAGGGTATGCGTCACAATGGCTCTCTGAATGGTATTCGTACGATCAACGCTTTAAAGATGCTTTAAACATTGCTGAAAGTGACGAGATCTTAGGCATTATGCACATCGGTACCGCCTCTGTGAAGCCAAAAGAGCGCGTACGGCCGGAACTTCAAGACGTGGTTGAATACCTTTAGAGCATGAAAATGTTGAAGCATTCGAGTAATAAAACGCGCCAATGCTTCAACGTTCAAATGCTGAAAACCCCTTGCTATGAAAACTCACATTGATACAAGCGATCCTCGGTACATTATTCTGAATGCTGGCACAAAAAAGGGGGTCAACTATGTAGAGGAAATTGACATGTGGCGGGCTGCATGGCAACGACGGATGGATCAATGTGATTCTTTCGGAACTAAATCGTTTGGGGCCATTTATGTTTACGCATCTCATGAGCCGGAAGCAGAAAAGGACGATGAAGAAAATAAAAAAGAGGGTGAGGAACCGGCCGTACGCCAGCGGAATGAAGAGCTTGAGAATGCCTTTACTGCTTCACTGGCTAAGTTCCGCCGCGAGGAGCGTGAGCGTACCAATCGACTCATGACCGGGTATGTGGGTGTGTATCGGGCAGATATGGGTGAAGCGCGTCTGGCGCGCGCTAAAAAAGGATACGACAAGGTCGGCCGCTACAACTACGGGCTGCGCGGGAACTTTTTTGATAATGTTGAGTCGGCCAAAATGTGGCTAGATGCCATTACGGATCTTGGACCACTTCCGCTTGATGCGGCCGGAGCCGATGGCGATACCAACACGTCAACCGCCATTTTTTACGGGAGTAGCACTGGCTCTACCGAACTTTTAGCTGAGCATGTTCAATCGGCGTGGTCGGCCGCACATGGTGAAACGCCACCTATCGTAAACGTTGGTGATATGTCAGAGCTGTCAAACCTACTTGATAACGATCGGCTGTTGATCGGAATCCCTACGTGGAATATTGGCAAAATGCAGGATGACTGGGAAATCGTTTATCCTCAGCTCGACAGCGTTGATCTGACTGGAAAGCAGATCGCAATTTTTGGGGTGGGCGATCAATATGGGTATCCTGAGAATTTTCAAGACGCGATGGGAATCTTAGGGCGAAAGTTTCAAGAACGCGGTGCCAAACTGGTTGGCTATACCAGCACAGAAGGATACGAGCATGATTATTCTGACGCGCTTGAGGACGGCCGATTTATGGGGCTTGCCATCGATGATGTCAATCAACCAGACTTAACGGCTGGTCGGATTAAGCAGTGGGTTAATCAAGTGCAGCAGGAGTGGAGTTAATCCTATTGTTGACATAGAAATCATAGCCTTTAAAAAGGCCAAAACGCACTTCGATAAACTTAGCACGCTATACATGCTAAAGTTTGAAATAGGCTTACCGCCAAGTTAGAGTTGGGAATTTTCAAATGGATGAAGAAGCACAGGCAAAAGTACGAGCGGCCTATCGCGAACTGCTAACCGGCCCGCAAAGCGCAAACCTAGCTACGATTAATGCTGAAGGCACTCCGCTAGCAAGCTATACCCCTTTTGCAGTTGATGCTGACAAGAATTTCTACATCTTCATTAGCAGTTTGGCTCAGCACACGGCTAACTTAGAACGTAATCCACAAGCTAGCCTAATGTTGATCACTGACGAAGCGGCCACAAAACAGATCTTCGCGCGACAGCGAGTGACTTTTACTTGTACAGCCAGAAAACTAAAGCAAGATAGTGATGGTTGGCAAACGGCCGCGAAGCATTACGATGGTCGCTTTCGCAGTTTTTTCAAGATGATTCGCAGATTGAGTGATTTCAGCATGTTTAAGCTGGTTCCCATAGATGGGGTACTTGTGACCGGTTTTGGCCAAGCGTTTAAGCTTTCTGGTGACAAACTTGATCAACTAACCCTGATGGATCGGAGAGCGCAAACGTAGGTTAGAGGGTACAGGCCTCTTTACTGTGATAGCACGTTTATTCTTCGTTGTGCCAAATGATTAAAGCAACAGGTCTCGGTTGCTCTGCGTTGGCCAGCCGCTCCCACACAATTTTAATTTCTGGGTAGACGCCCGCTTGCCATAACGCCCCGTAAAAATAGATGTGCAGCGGTGTATCGGCCGGTGGTCTACCGGGAGATGCTACAACAATCAGCGTACGTTTCGTAGCCTCAATTAGCTTTTGCATCCCGGCCGTGATGTCGGGCAATCGATAGAGTGACCAAGCGGCCAGCACCACATCGTGCTGCACCACCTCAGCATCTTCCCAAGCCGTTTCTTGCAAGCGAATATTGCTGATGTTTTGATCAACCATCTTTTGCATCAAGATCTCAAGCATTGGGGCCGCATGATCGAGCGCTGTGACTTCTTTGACTGAATTGGCTAATGGAAGCGCAAACCGGCCGGTGCCAGCACCTACATCAAGCAG
>JBCCSO010000781.1:0-2907 GCA_039199965.1 Chloroflexota bacterium
CGAACTCGATCCGAAAAGGGATGTCAAAGTTTGAGGGGAGCCGCATCCGGGAAATGCGGGAGCGATTTGTAACTGGAGCGACTTCAGATAGTCAAATAGCAGAGGAGGTTGCTCAGACATTGTGGGACCAAATAGAAGCATTTGCCGGATATGGCTTTAACGCAGGACACGCGCTTAGCTACGCCATTCCGTCTTATCAGATGGCGTGGCTCAAGACCCATTATCCGGCCGAATTTATGCTGGCGCGTCTGCGGGCGGGAGGTGGCTATCACACCTCATCGGTCAATATTGCGGAGGCAAGGCAGTTAGGGATTTTGGTGTATGGGCCGCATGCTAATTTTAGTAGGTCAGGTTTCAGTTTGTCAGTGAGTCGGGGTGAAGGAAGAAGTATGAAGTATGAAGTAGAAAGCGATCAGCCACTTCAACCTTCACACTTCATCCTTTACACCGGCCTGGGTCGGGTAAAGGATCTGCGCCGGTCAACGATTCAAGCCATTATTGAGGCGAGGAATGAACGGCCGTTCAGTGACGTTGATGATTTTGTTCGACGGGTGCCGTGCCGCGAGAAGGAGCTGCAGCATTTGATTAAATGCGGTGCGCTGGATGGGTTGGGAGCCAGCCGAAACGCCATGTTGGGCTTAAAACATACTGAAAATCAGATGTCGCTGTTTGGAGCAGAAACGGCCGCTGTGGATGCAGAGCCGGACACGCCGGAGCAAAATTGTGCGTGGGAAATTGAACTGCTAGGGATGCCGTTTAGCGTTCGGCCGCAAGAATTGCTTGATGAAGAGGGCACCGTTCCCATCGCTGATTTGGCGCAGATGGCCGGAAGGCGGGTCAAAACCATTGGGTGGAAGTTGCCCAGCTATACCGGTGGCAAAGGGTTCTACATTTCGGATGGAGAAGGGCTGATTCTAGCTTGGGATAAGGTCAACCGGCCGCCTAGATCATGGGAGCCGGCCGTGTTTGTGGGGGAATGGAAAAAGGATCGGTACGGTGGGGAATGGTTTCAGGTTGGGTAAATGATCTGAAATCATACGGCGACCTATGCGTGCACAAGTTCATTCAGCTTCTCAACAATCGTTTCAGAAGTTTGCCAACCCTTGACGAAATCCTCTTTTTGTCCATCCCTTTCTAACCATAAGGTGGGATAGCTCACAACACCCTTGGTTCTGGCAAGCTGAAACGCACTGACTACCCCTTTTTTTGCATCTTCACTTTGCCATGTCTCAACAAACAGCCGATCTTCAACCCCGTATCTGCTGGCAATTCTGGCAAGCTGAGCTGGATCATCTAGCGCGATTCCATCCCAATAGTGTGCGGTTGGAAGCTCGTTTGCAAAGGCAAATGCATGCTCTGGTTTTAGTTTTTGCATGACCCATACTGCACGGCAGGGAGGCTCACTGTCTGAGACGTATGTTCCTTGATGGAGCAGCTTATCTTTAAATTGTTTACCAAATGCAATCCCAGTTCTTGCAAACAACTGCTGCTCACCTTGGAGCAAATATCCTGCGTGGTTTTTTATGGGCCCAACGCGCTCTCCTACAACCAAACCGCCGTACACAACCTCAATCTTTAGGTTGGGCAAGCGCTGTTGTACCTGACCTATTTGATTTGAGAAAGCGTAGCACCAGCCGCACAGCGGGTCATAACCATAAATTAGTTTAATATCTTCCATCATTTTGCTTCTATTTGTCCGTTATTTTGAATAAAGGTCTGTAGAGGGTGGTCCTGTGACACGATTAATAGGATTAGTTGCTGACAACTGGTGCTTTGCGCATCCAATCTTCAGATTGAAGCTGATCTAGCATAAACTTTGCCAAGTCTTCTCTAGTCAGTTGAATACCAATCTCCTGACCTAGATAGCCCGATTTAATGCTGCCAACAGCAGGCTTTTCAGTAAGCATTGGACCGCGCACAACGGTCCATTCAATATCGGCCGACTTTTGGATCAACTCAAAATGATTCTCGGCATCTTTCAAGATTTTCCCCTGAGTTAATTTGAGAATTAGGCCAACAATTTTGTCAATGAGTTTGGGCTTATCCTCTGCCACACGTACACCGGCTCCAGTCAAACTGATTAATCGGCTGATGTTTTGATCCTGCATAATGGCAATGATGTGATCGATGGCCGTTGTCTGCATGTTTGCCGGAGTATTTCCTCCCGGAACATGTCCTAACACGCTAATGACGGCATCAGTCCCTAATATCGCTCGCTCAACATCAGCCTTTTGCATAACATCACCCTGAATAACCTGCAGGTTAGGATGGGTGACAGTAAGTTTTGATGGTGTGCGCACAAATGCGTTGATTGCATAACCGGCTGCTAATCCTTGTTTTATGAGTGGAATACCGGTTCTGCCAGTTGCCCCAAACAGCGCGAAGCGCTCTATATTTTTATTTTGAATATGCATGTTGACATTGTATGATTTGGTACTGTAAAGCACAATACGCACAATTTTGGTACATAGGATTGTTTTTGTAACAAAGGAGAATGTTATGACCCCAGCTAAACCCATCCAGTCATGCCCAGTAGAATCAACGATCAACGTCATTGGCGGGAAATATAAGCCCCTTATTCTTTTTTACTTGTTAGAAGAAAATGTTTTACGCTTTGGTGAATTGAATAGAAGAATTCCACACGCAACGAGACGCATGTTGACCAAGCATTTGCGTGAATTAGAAGAAGATAGGCTCCTTCACCGTGAAGTATATCAGCAGGTGCCCCCTAAAGTTGAGTATTCGCTTACCCCATTAGGCCGATCTCTAGAGCCGGTGCTACAGGCGATGCTAAAGTGGGGGATTGACTACTCTGTACACAAGGCGCAAGTTTCTAAATAATGTATTGGTGAGTGATCCTGCTTTGGGTAAGTCCGGTAAGTTATTGGCGTCAAGGTAAAGTTAACG
>JBCCSO010000782.1:0-2894 GCA_039199965.1 Chloroflexota bacterium
CAGCCGATTTGCAGATGGCCGCACCTTCTCTGCAGCACAATGCAATTACTGTCGACTAAATTACCGGAGATGATCGCTACATTGTTGACTACCTACTGGAGAAAGTGTTAGCCCAGTAACCGGCTGAAACCCGCGACTTTCTGCTCCAGACGGCCGTTTTGAGCCGTCTTTCCGCCCCGCTGTGCCAGCAGCTTTGGCCGAACCTCAATGCCCAAGCGATACTGGAATACCTAGCCAACCACAATCTATTTACCCTACTGCTTGATAATTAAAGGCGGAGGATGATCCAGCACTGCGCTACATGTCTCAAATGGCTTTTGCTCACGGTGCATATGGTGCTGTCTTCCTCTTTCGCAATCAGTTGGATCAAGCGTTTGAACTCGTCCAAAAGGGCTGAAACTTTCTAGCTACACATCCAATACAACACTTCAGTTTGATGCTTCTATTTTGCTTAGCAGCCTGTATACCGCCTAGGGGGATTGGGCATAGGCCTACGCTACTGTCGATCAAGTCATCAAGACCTCACGTGCTCATGAAATTGACCTGCGTTTGGACCGACTTGAACGCTATCGTGCCTTGTTCGATCTCTCTTCTGGCAATCTCTCAGCGGCCGAGCAACCTACAACTGTTACTCGACACCCCGGTCATCGTGCAAACGCTCTCGGATTTTTTGATTATAGATCGACTGCATCTTGCTCAAAATCGCTATACTGAAGCGGACGAACTACCCGATCATATAGAAGCGTCTTTGCCAATCTGATACACGGTGATGAATCAATGGACCTGCCGTATTCTGCGATCTCCAATTTATGCCAGCACCGGCCGTTTAGATGATGCCCTACCTGTACTACTGCAAACGATTGTTGATGAAGCGGCACCTCTGGGCCACATCCGCCTTTTTGCTGAAGAAGGAGAACCGCTTGCCGACCTTATTCGCCAACTGCCCGTTTCGCCCTATACCCAAAAAGATCATCGGATCATTTTCCCCATCGCCATCATAGATTTCAAAGAGAGTAATCCGCCCCTCCTCTGGGTCTATAAATCAAAGTTGGTATTTGTTCAGCAGTTTTTACTGCTTGATCATTTTTAACGTCATGCGTATTTCATGGGTTTAAAGACATTGCGGAATACGTACGACCTTCTAAGCATTAATTTGATGTTGCTAAACAATTATAGAAGTTGCCGGTAAGACTTAAACTGCAATGAGGAATTGAAATGTTTAAAACCAAGCTAAGCTTAATCAACGCAAAAACGCCTCGTGCAACCCACCATCTACGCTGATGATTTGTCCTGTCGTTTTGGCAAGCTTTGAGCTAGACAGATACCAAGCGGCTTCGGCTTGATCAGCCAGCGTAATGGGGGCTTTCGTCAGCGTTCTTTGTGCATAAAACTGCGCCAATTTATCACGAAGTGCATCGGTTTCTTCGCTTTCATCATGCTCTATGCTGTATTTTGTGAGTGATGCAATGACCCGGTCACGCGGGAACATGCTGCTCCCTTCAACAACGGTTGCAGGTGCTAAGCCGTTTACCCGGACCAAAGGAGCCAGCGTCATTGCCATTTCACGCACAAGGTGATTGGCGGCGGCTTTGCTGGTGTCATAGGCAATCGAGCCTTTTTTGGCGACGGCCGCGTTGACGCTTGTCGTCAGAACTAGGGTGCCGGTTAAACCTTGCGCTTCCCAAATCGCTCTGGCTTCATCAGACACAACATAGAGCCCTTTAACGTTGACGTTGAAGGTTAGCTCCCACTGTTGATCAGTCACTTTGCCAGCTTTAGAAGGCGGCACAAATATCCCGGCCGTCACAATCACATTATCGATGCCTCCGTATGCCAGAATGACCTGTTCGAACATTCTTTTGACGCTGGTGCGATCAGTGATGTCGCAGCCCAGACCAATAGCTGGGCCACATCCTGAAATGCCTGTTCCGGCCACGCCGATCCCTATGCCGTATTTTGATGTCAGCTCATCGGCCGTGGCTTGGGCCATGTCTGCATTTAAGTCTACACAAACGACATGTGCCCCATCTTGCGCCACTCGATGCGCCGCTGCTTTACCAATGCCGCTGCCAGCTCCAATCACGACCACAACATTGCGCGCAAACTCTTTTTCAGGCGGCATTCGCTGGAGCTTGGCCTCTTCAAGCGCCCAATATTCAATGTCAAACGCCTCTTGTCGAGGAAGCCCCTGATACTCACTGATCGCTTCTGAGGCGCGCATCACTTGGATGGCAAGCGAGTAAAATTCAGCCGTGACTCGACTCTCGCTTTTGTTTTTCCCCCAAGCGATCAGCCCCACACCCGGGATCAAAATGACGCGTGGATTGGGGTCACGCATGTCGGGTGAGTCAGGATGCTTACACGCCTCGTAATAAGCGGCGTAATCCAAACGATATTGCGCGATGCCCTCTTCAAGTTTCTGAGTTAAAGTAGAATGATTTTCGGACTGAGGGTTCCAATCAATGAACAGAGGCTTGATTTTTGTGCGTAAGAAATGATCTGGGCAGCTGGTTCCAATTTCGGCCAAACGGATTGCGTCATGGCTATTCACAAACTCAAGGACGCTGTCAGTGACATGCACGGTGCCGACAAATCGATTTTGCTGGCTAACCAAGCCTCGTAGAGCTGGCAATAGTTGGATGAGTAGCGCTTCACGCTCAGCCTCTGGCAAAGATTGGTATTTTGCCCCACCAAAGGTGTCATCACCCTTGTCCCGTGCGGCAATAAATTCGGCCGCTTTTTCGATAAGGTCTAGGCTCAGTTCATAACACGCTTTGTCATCATCATCCCAGTTGATAAGGCCATGCTGCCCCATAATCAAGCCTTTGTAGTGTGGATTGGCCGCTGCGGCATCTCCCATTACCACACCCAAGTCAAAGCCCGGCCGTTGCCAA
>JBCCSO010000783.1:0-2891 GCA_039199965.1 Chloroflexota bacterium
ACCAGATGTGGCAAGGTTCTGCGACACAGATTCGGATTTCAATGTTGAGTTGGCTGCGGCGTAACAATCCTGACAAAGGATTGAACCTGCTTGAAAGCCAGTGGTCGAACGAACCAGACGCCAATCGTCATGCTTTAATTAGCAGTCTGCGGAATGGTTTGAATGTGGGAGATGAGCCTTTTCTAGAAAGCGAACTAGACGCCCGCCAAGTGATTGTGCGCAAACGGGCTTATGAACTACTATCAATGCTGCCTGAATCTAGATTTGCTCAGCGATTGCAAAAGTACAATGACATTGTTTTTGCTTGGGATTTAGATAAAAAGCCGTTCCTGACTGTGCGTTTGCCCGTTCATATGTCTCCCTCAATGAGGCGAGATGGGCTCATGGCCCAAACAGAAAAACGAAAAGTAGATTTTATAACGAGGCGATTAACTCACCTGATCCAGCATACGCCGCTTGATTACTGGACAACTAAAACCGGCCTAAGCCCAGATGAGTTTGTGTCACTGGTGCAGATGACCAAGTGGCCCCGTACATTTACAAGCGGATTGACGACCGCTACCCATCGTCAAAACCGGCCGGAATGGGCGGAAGCTATTTTCAAGCATGTTGGGTTCAGCTCAAAAACTGGCTCTGCATTAAAGGCGATTGAGCCTGAACACATCGGCCGATACGCAAAGATTGCGCTCGCACAGCCGCTAACTGACAGCAAGTTAGTTTACGGACATCCCATTTACATTTTGCTCAAAGAATGGAAGCATCCGTGGCCAGAAGAAATTGCGTTACAGATCGGGCAAAAGCTGGCCAATTTCATTCAATCAGAAACGGCCAAAAACGTGCCAAATGCTTCGGTTCGAAACTGGCTGTCTAACCTGCTCGCTAGTGCATCACCAACGCTGGTTGAGCAATTTGAAACGATGTTTACGTTCAATGGGGAGGTCCATGCGATGTGGAAATCGGCCGTTGAAAAAGGACTGCGCCAGAGCCACGCCAAAGCAGAAATGGCGCGCGTGCTGGCCAAATATGTGTAGAGACGTGCCGTGGGCGCGTCTCCCAAAATAGAGATTAGACGCCCCAGCGGGACGTCTCTACGATGATTATGACAGATCTAACCACCAAAATCAGGCTACACGCCGAAGAAAAATATCAAGCGGAGCTAGGGGCACTCAAAGCGGCCGACCATCGGCTAAAGCCCCCCAATTGGGAACTCTCGCCGTGGGCGGTGAGCACCTATATTTTGGGTGGCACCTTAGACGATGGATTTGAAGTGACGCCAAAATATATCGGCAATAGCCGCCTGATTGAGATCGCCATCGCCACGCTCACCACCGACCGGGCGTTGTTGCTGCTGGGGATTCCTGGCACCGGCAAAACGTGGGTGTCTGAACATTTGTCGGCCGCGATTTCAGGTACAAGCACGCTGCTGGTGCAGGGGACGGCCGGAACAAGCGAAGAGGCGATTCGGTACGGATGGAACTACGCCAGTCTGATCGCAAACGGCCCGTCGGCCGAAGCGCTGGTGGCTAGCCCTGTCATGACAGCGATGCAAGAGGGCAAAGTGGCACGGATCGAAGAGTTGACCCGCATTCCGGCCGATGTGCAGGACGCGTTGATCACGATTTTGAGTGAAAAGCTTTTGCCGATTCCTGAGCTAGGGCAAGAGGTGCAGGCCAACCGCGGCTTTAACGTGATCGCCACTGCTAATGACCGGGATCGGGGAGTCAATGATCTGTCGAGCGCGCTCAAGCGGCGCTTCAACACGGTGGTGCTGCCGCTCCCAGCGACGGCCGATGAAGAGATCAAAATCGTGCGGCAGCGGGTGGCTGATTTGGGCAATGCGCTTGAACTGCCGGTTGAAGAACCTGCACTCGAAGAGATTCGGCGCATCGTGACGATTTTTAGAGAGCTGCGGAATGGGGAGACCCATGACACGAAAAAACGGATTAAGGGAACTGGTGGTACGCTCAGCACGGCCGAAGTCATCTCTGTGATGAATAGCGGCCTCGCGCTTTCTGCTCATTTTGGGGATGGCAGCCTCAAGGCGGCCGATCTTGGCGCAGCCCTGACCGGTGCCATTGTTAAAGACCCAATTCATGATACCGTGGTTTGGAAAGAATACTTAGAGACAGTAGTTAAAGAACGTGATGATTGGGATGATATTTATCGTGCGTGCAGGGCATTGGTTTAAAGGGATAAAAATGTGTGTGCGGATTTGCGAGTAGAAGGTTTGTGAGCTGTTTTGTGATCAACATGCTTTGAAGGGGAGTGGATAGCCCTGAATCACGAGCCAAGAATGCTCAACTTACTGGCCCACCTGTCTGATGATCTGAGGACAAATAGCTGGAAGAATAACGAGATGGGAATACGAGTTTCGGTTCAAGTACCAGACGGTACGTTTATATCAATAACGGATAATACATTTCAGTCGAAAGCAATTTTTAATTTTCTGTCCCCTGTCATATTGAGTTGTCTCGACATTGAGTCTGATGACGAAAAAGTTTCTGAAGGAGTGAATTGGATCGCGGAACTTAGATCGCAAATGAGTGAGGATATTTGTTTACTTCAGAAAGCACTCTGGGGCTATTGGGAATATTCCAAAAATGATTATGACCAATATTTGTTAGATTACGAATCTATGGTTGGTGGTCTTCCCAAAATGACGTATGAAAGATTTCTTGAAGAGTGCAAGGCTGAAGAAGCGAGTTGGATTGATACACTGAGTTTAAAAAATACAGTGGATGATTTAGTTAAAGTTTTGGAAAACATAGATGATGAAGAATCATGGTTTTATTATCCAGAAGCAACAATCAAAGACTTTAAAGATTTATCTTTAGCTTTAGAGATTGCCCTGAAAGGTAACCAAAGTAAAGCAAGATTATGGACTAGTTAGC
>JBCCSO010000784.1:0-2887 GCA_039199965.1 Chloroflexota bacterium
CGAAATGCGTTTTGACGTTCCCCATTCGGCCGCGCCGTCTGCCACAAAATGTTTGACTGAGGGGAGAACACCAACCGTCATATCCCCCTGAATCAAGCCGCGCACGTAAGCGGCTGCCATCTTTGAGATGGTTTCAGGATCTTGGCTAAAGCCTTCGTAGCTGCGTCCCCAGCGCAGGTCAAGCGGCAGCGACACCGCCGGAGCAAAGTTCCAGCGGACGCCAGTGGCTTTCATTTCCATCGCAGTTGCGGCCGCGATATCTTCAACAATCTGCTCATCATCAGCTGCACCTAACCCAACGTTGTGTGGAAAGATGGTGGCTCCGTGACAGTTGTTGTGGCCGTGCACGCAGTCAGACCCATAAATGAGCGGGATTTTCAAGCGGCTTTCAAGAGATTCCGCAATAAATCCGTTGACCATCTCACGCCAGTTTTCAGGGGTGTTTGGAACGGGATTTCCTCCACCACCGCTTAAGATTGAACCGATTGCCAGTTTGGCAATATCCCCTTTTTTGATGCTATTTTTTTCCACTTGGGTCATCTGTCCGATTTTTTCGGACAAAGTCATCTGTACTAACAGATCATCAACCCTTTTTTCAACTTCACTATCTAGCTGACGTGGGTCTGCCGTAGTCTGTATTGGTGTCATCATAATGATTATTCTCTCTAATTAAATTGATTGGCGTACCAAATTCTCTGTTGCTTAAACTTTGCGCGACAACGAGTTCGGACAGTCGGGCAAAATTCGTGAGGGCTGACTGAATCAGCCTAGATGGGCACAGTTACGCACAATTGTTTTATATGTCCGTTTCGATCAAAAATGAGTTGCGAAGTCTCTTTGTCTAACGCGCTACCAGAGCTTCTGGCTGAACGGCCGTCTGCCAGAACCGTTTCAATCTTGGGCTCAGCACCGCGCTGATAAACAATGGGGGTTTGGCAAAAGGTAAATGCCAAAGAGTTCGGCGTCAGCGACAGGGTCTGCTCTACACCGGAATGGTCTATAAATTTGAAATCTTTGCTTTCTTGTAAAAATTCTTCTACCTTCAGCAAAGTTGGTGCAAAGTGAAGCTCCCCATCTTTAATTTTTACCCCCAGCTCACCCCAGCGAGTTAATATTTCTTCTTTTACCTGACCCGTCATGCCCGGCTGACGTGCGCCGCCACCCATTGGGGTATGGGAGTAAGGGTCGGTTGGAAACGCGCCGTACACCTCTGGCGTCTTGTTAAAACCGATACTAGCCCGAATATCATAGTAAATTTCGGCAAGCGCTTCGATAACCGAGGAGTCGCACCCTTCATCTATCGCCTGCTGGTAGCACTCTTGAACCGCCAGCAGCAGCTTGGACACCATGTGCCAGTAAATACTGCCAAGCCCTTCATAGGCAAAGAAAGTGCCTGATCGGCCGGTGAATGAGCGATGGTTGAATGTCTCTTCAAAGAGTTCAAGAATAAAATTCCGCTCAGCACAAACTAGAGACGCGAAGTCGTCACGCTTTTCGAGGGAATCCAACACGCGTTCAACATCACTTTTATTGCGGAAACTACCGTTAAAGTGATAAACACCGGCCGCGTCGTGGGAAATCAGACTAGCATCATGAGCTTCAACCAAGGCCGCGACTAATTTAGATGATGCGATTCGATCAGCCGACACGTTGTTCTTCTCTTGGAAGTTTGCCAGTCTTCGGTTGGGGTAAAGCATGTATGAATGCTGATCAGGGCGATACAAGCTGCTCTGGCGCATGTTTTCCAAAAGTACCACGGCTTGATCCGGCGCTAACGCCCCAGATGAAAGCAGAGAAACCTGCCCCTCTAGCATTAGATACAAATATTCAATTTCAAAGCCATCGTCTGCGCGATGCCAAATGTTGTAAGCATGAGCCAATTGATCAGAGCGCATATTTGTCTGAAGTGTCTGATCAATAAATTTATGCGCCAACTCAAGAAAGTCTTTCAGGTCCTGTGCAGCAAGGGTGGTTTGTGCTAGAGGCACACCATTTTCATAGATTGCGGTCCGGTAGGCTTCAGCCGGTTTGCCAAGGTCTTGAATGACGAATACTCTATCTTTATTTGTAAAACCAGTGGCTAGACATGGCTCATACTTGGCCAGTGCATTTGAAATTTGGGAAAACTGATCAGCAACGGCCGTATTCACAGCAAAAGTGTCATCAACCCCAGACAGCTTTTCTTTCCAAAACACAATGAAGCGGCGCAGGTAACCGGCCGTCACGACAGACAGCCCGTGGCCAACTAAAGCGTTATTGGCATCATTCCATTCCGGCCGCTGGGTATTCATCCATATCCCACCTTCTGGAATCAGATTGCTTATCTTAGCCAACAGCAAAACCAGCAGTTTTTCGACCATTGTGCCGTGCACCACGTTCCCCTGCTCATCTTTTTGCAGTCGGCCGTCTGTACCCATGCGTGACACCGCAGTCTTAACAAGCTCTTCATGCTTCCAATCAAAATCAATTGAATTGTCTGGATCATCGATCAAGCTGTCCAACCCGCGAATCCGGTAGGGAACATCTGCATAGGCAAAAATCGGCCGATTCCACAGCTCTCTTAAGGCGTTAGAGTCGATCTGGTCGGCTACTTCAAGCAGCTTTTGCAGATAAATGATCTGATGATCGCTCCAATACCCAATATTGGCCCATGGGTTTTCAGGTTCTGGCACCTCCCACTCGATCCCGCTGCGAGTGACACGATAAGGGTTGTAACCATCGGCCGTCGTTGCATTAAGGAATTTGGCAATCAAACTAATCGTATAGTTGGGGAATGAAAGGGCCAAAGGTTCCCAGTTCTGGAAGATGTCGCGCCAATTACCCTGATAATCAAGGTTTGGAGAGCCATCTTCTTTTTTGACATTGATAGAGAATTGATTCCACGGCC
>JBCCSO010000785.1:0-2885 GCA_039199965.1 Chloroflexota bacterium
ATAAGCCGTTTGTCAGCATTACGCACAACTGTCTGGATGGGAACTTTGCCTACCCCGGCTGGAACGGCCTAGGCGAAACCCTGCTGCGCATGGGAGAGGCGTCAACCGGGAATGCTCTGTACCGCAACACCGGATCAGCCGCTCATTTCGGCTCAACCGGTTTAGGCTTGCTGCAGCATCACAAACTTGTGTCAGATAGCCTGATGGAAGGATTTTTGGAGAAAGGGCTCGTAACCATTGGGGACGGGGTGAACTATGCCAAAGTGAAGTACTTGGCATACGCTGAGGAAAATCTGACCATCCCAACGGCAGAGCTGTTTAGCTACAATCTGCTCGGTGACCCGGCGATGGTCCTTTTCAAAGCTAACCAGAGCGGCATTTCTTCGTCAGTTTCAAAAACCAGCGTTGAACCCAATGACGATGTGCTCTTCACCTTTGAAATCGACAATAATTCAAAATTTACCGCAGCGGCCAATACAAGCTTCTCATTCACAATTCCGGCAGATTTTGAGTATGATGGCATTGTCATCGACTATTCCGGCCCTAATTCAGACCAATTTAACAATCCAGCGAACTTCACCCTTGAGCCGGTCACTGTTTCAAACACCACAGACTCGAGTGGAAATACGGAAATTACCGTCACCACCAAAAAGGATTTGGACAACGATCAAATTGCCACGGGCGGTATCCCGGCCGAAGGCAGCATTCGCATCCGGATCTACACAACGGCTAAAAGTGAGTTAACCAGTTCCGTTGTTTATGCTGATTATGCTCTTAAAACACCCGGCGCTACGGCCGCAGAAGCGATACTGCTCATCAACACGGGTGGGGTCTCCTTCATTTATTTACCGTTGATTAGTCGCAACTAGTCGTGATTGAAGCAGCTTTTTAACTAACTTTTTCTATCAACAGCTTTAATCAAGTTTCCAGAGGTATCTGGTGGTGTTAAAATTAGCGACTAACGGTACCCGTTAGCAGACTTCGGAAGTTTGATTTTCTCGTCAGGCTAGCAATTGAAGCAGAAGTCTTCGAAGTCTTTATCAAAAAAGAACGGCTCTTTGGGAATTCAAGAAGCAATCGCTAAGTGTTGGGACCCAGCGTGCTGGACTCCCGAACGCAGCACCCTTACCACATATGGCGTCAACCCAACCAGTTCCATAAGACCCTAAAGAACGTAACGTAAGCTAGTAAAACAGATTCACCTCAGCCCGTTCAAAAGCTCGGTAAATTTGAAATTTTGGGTGGTGCTCGAAACCAGCACTTATTTTTAATGATTCGACGTAGACAACAATCCGCTTCTCACAACCAACTCATCTCAACCCTTCGTGTTACACTCTTTTCTTTGGTTGGACTTGCCCTGCTACTGCTGCCAAATCAGGCGGACAGTGCGGTTGAGCTACAGTTTTTCCGGGGATCATACGATGAGGAGGCTGAAAGTGTTGTGCTTGAATGGACAACATCGTACGAATCACGCACCGCTTACTACTTCATCAAACGCAAAGAGTCAGGGACACAGGATACGGCTGAAACGATTAATGTTGTCCTACAAGGATCAATTGTTGACCGGGTAGACGCGGCAGTTGATGGGGCTACGGGGGCATCTTATCAAGTTTTTGATCTTGAGGTGGATGAAGACACCACATACGAATACTCACTATGGGAGATGGAAACCAACAATGTTGAGCCAGCCAATCCCGAAAGATCGATTGTGATTCAGGCGGCTCCGCAGCAGACTTCAACTGAATTGGGTGAAGCAACCCCAACCTCAACTGCCACTGTGACGCCCACCTCAGACCCCAATAACACCAGTACACCAACCCCAGAAACGCAGCCCACTGCAACAGTTCCCGCCACATCCACACCGGTGACAGATTCTGATGCTGCAACGACAGCAACTCCGTCAGCCGAAGCAACGTCTGAATCAGATAGTGAAAGTACGGCCGCACAAGCAACTACAGCGACTCAAGAAAGTGAATCAGCGGCTGAAACCGCCACACCATTGCCAACCCCTTCACCGACTGCCACTGAAACGTTAGAAGAAAGTGCGCCTGCTCCATCACCAACGCCGCTGCCTACCCTGACCCCAACGGCTCAAGCAGGCGTGGCTGAAGCGTCGGAACTTCAACAAGAAGAAACCTATCCCGAACCAGAAGGGACCACCACCGGTGAAGAGGCTGGTGAATATGTGCCCCCCCTAACCACCAACACTCCAGAACCGATCAGCCAGCAAAACACTCAGCCAATCGGCAGCAACAACAGCAGTTCTGAGCAACCGGTGCTAGGCGGCCAAGCGGTCGAGCAAATTGATGAAGCTGAAATTAATCAAAACAGGTTTATCTTGTGGGGTGGCTTTATCGGCTCTCTTCTATTTTTCATCGCCGTGATGGTAGGTACGATCCTCATGTATCGCCAGCGGAACAATGGTGGCTAAGCAAAGCAATAAACGATCTATTCTAATTGGGTTATTTGCGGCCGGTCTCTTGGCCGCAGGGGGTGCCAGTGCGTTTTGGTTTGGGTATCAGCTCATGCAGCCAGCCCTTACGCTCATTGTTCCCCTACCCAGCCAAACGATCAACATCGCCACGACGCAAACCGGTTTTTACGGCTTAGACGGCCGTTCATTTGGCATCGAAGATTGGTCAAGCCAAGCGGTTGCACTTACCGATCAGGGGCAGCCGGTCCCGGTCCTAATCGATGGAGACCAGCTTGTATTTTTTGCGTTTGAACAAACATCTAAATACAGCCCGAAACGGGTCTACCAGCTTCATTTAGGTGAAAATGCAGCCGGAAAAGAGCTGGCGTTTGACCAATTTGACGGCCGCGCAGCAGAGTCAGCGGTCAGTCATCAAACCGTGCAGCGCATCATCACGTTTGAGGAAAATCAG
>JBCCSO010000786.1:0-2885 GCA_039199965.1 Chloroflexota bacterium
CTTCAAGGTGTGCCACATCAACCTCAATGACCTGCAAATGCAGTAGGGTCATACCGGTTTCGGTTGAATTTCCTATTTCATTCTCAATAATAAACTCTATTGACTCCACACTAGCCTGATTTGAATCAGGCTTTGGGGGCATAATGACAATTATATTTTTTTCTGAATTGAAAAATGTCCAATTTGGATGCCTCAAGCCCCCGACAGAATCAAACCATCGGCCAGAAATGGATGACAAGATTTGGTCGCTAGCCGGGCTAATGGCCCGAATCGGTCTTCCTTGTTGTGGCTCACCTGCCAAAATGCGCATCTGTTGACCCAACTGCCCCGCCTGAGCAAGCGGAAGCGCATCAAGCTCATAAACGTAAGGGTTGCTCGCAGATGCACCGTTGCTTATCATCGTACTCAATAGAAATTGACCACCAAATAAAACGATCACAAGCAAGATAGGATAAGCTGCAAGTCTGTGCTGCTGAATAAACCAATCAAACCCCAAAGCAGCAATGATCCCCCCCGCCGGGAGCGTAAACAATAGATAATGAGGGTGCACAAAGACACTGGAGGGCAAGACCATCATCATCCCTACTGGCACAAAGAACCAGATCAGTAGTACCCATCCATTGGCTGATCGTCTTTGCAAAATGACAATTAATCCCAATAAAAACGCGGACGACAGCACCCAGCGGGCAATTTGGGAAAGGACCGGCACAGGGATTGGCCCGGTTGGATCAGGGCCATTAATGTCCTGACCCACAAAATCACGGCCGGTGATTAGCCGCATCGCATGAATAATTGCATCGTCTGTAAAGTTGAGGAACTGCGTCGTATCAGCTTCGGCCGCTTCTTCAGTTGGATTTGCGAGCTCACTCAGGAAGTCTGCAAACTTACCGCTATTTTGATCGAGATTTTGCGCAACAGACCAGCCATAAAATAGCAGCGATGCGGATAACAAGCCTACACCTATCCAGAGCTGCTTTTTGGGCAGCTTGCGCCAAAAAACAAGTGTTAGCAAAGTCGCAGGCAGCAGCATCGAAAATGCCATGATGTAAGTCTGCAGCATGGCGGTGAAGGCAACCCATCCCCACAAATACCGCCTTGTCAGAAGCTTAGAGTTGTCCGCCTCACCCGTCCCAGTCTTAGCAAAGATCGGCAGCCAGCCCCAAAACATGACGGCTAAGAAAAATGGGAGCAGCCCCTGTGTCCACGTCATCCGGCTAAAATGAGCTACCCATGGATTGATCACGAACAGAAGGGTAGAGAGAACGGCGATCCGTCGGCCAAAGACCTGCTCAACGGCCGAAAAAATAAAGGGGATCGCAAGCGTGTTCAGGGCGGTAATAAAAATAAAGATTGACCACGGTGACGGCCAAATAAACAGCGGAATCGCTTGGATGTACCCCATCAGCGGCGGATTGTCTAAAAACACTGAAGACGGCTGGCCGATAAGCGGAAACACACCAGACAGAATGCGGGCAGCCTCCCACCCTTGCCAAGCTAAATCATGAGTAATGCGCACGCCACCTAGTGAAACAAAGCGAATCAAAGCCCCCAGCAACGTCAGAACGATGATGACGTGACGGGATGTCACTCTGCCGCGCTCTGGGCTTGCTGATGGATCTTCAAGCCAGCCAATTAGCCATCGGTCCCACATGCTATGATTTTGCCACGGCTGGAGCAGCCGATTGTGTTCGCTGCTGCCACAGCCCTTCGGCCGAAAATAGGATGAGTGCAGCCCAAATAAACGCAAAGCCAATCTGCCGCTCGGCCGGGAACGGCTCCGCATACATTAACACCCCAATAAGCAGTTGAATGGTCGGGGCGATGTACTGCATCATGCCAACCATTGATAGTGGAATTCTTTGGGCAGCGCCTGCAAACATGAGTAAAGGGATGGCGGTTGCCAAGCCGGTACCGACCAGCACCCAAGATGTGAATGATCCGACCGAAATGAAGCTCCCGGTTCCCATGACTGCCAAATAGATTAGGTAGCCCAAGGCGGGCAAGAACACGCCGGCCGTCTCAACCGCTAACCCTTCGATTGAGCCTAAAACGGCCATCTTCTTAAGCGCCCCGTACACCCCAAATGAAGCAGCAAGCGACAGCCCGATCCAAGGAAGTTGCCCGTATGACCAAGTCAGCCACAGCACGCCACAGGCGGCGATGGCAATGGCAATCCATTGAAGCACTCGTAATCGCTCTTTGAAAAACAAAACCCCAATCAGTACGCTCAACAGCGGGTTGATGTAATAGCCCAAGCTAGCTGACAAAATCTCACCGATGTTAACCGCCCAGATGTACAGCCCCCAATTGATGCTGAGCAGTATGGATGCCAGCAGGGTCAGCCCCATTTTTCGCTTGTCTGAAAGCACCGGCCCTAGCCATATCCAGTTGCGGGTCACGGTCAGCACAATTAGCAAAAAGACGAGTGACCAAACGACTCGATGAGACAAGGTCTCAACGGCCGGAACATCTGCAATCAGTTTCCAGTAAATGGGCAAAAACCCCCAGAGCACAAATGCACCCAGTCCGTTTAAAAAGCCTGCTTTGTTCATTGGTGATGGTGAAGTAAGAAGTAAAAAGTGTGAAGTTTAAAGCGGCGGTTCAGCTGCTTTAAACTTTCTACTTCATACTTACGACCGGCCTCTACCCCGCTGATTGAGTCGGTCTTTCAAGGGTTTGCTCAGTTTATCACTCAGGTTGCGCAGCAAAATATCGGTAGTCTCCCAGCTAATACAGCCGTCAGTTAAAGAGACACCATATTTGATCTCATCAATTTTATCTGGGGACGGGAAAGACTGTTTGCCTTCATTGATGTGGCTTTCAAGCATCATGCCCATGATCGATGTGTTTCCGTTCATGATTTGCTGAGCGATGTTGTCGGCCAC
>JBCCSO010000787.1:0-2883 GCA_039199965.1 Chloroflexota bacterium
CTGCCACAGTGGCAAGCTCACCCCTAGTCCAATCCTCAAAGCGATGGGATTTAGCGATATGGCAGCTAGGACTGGAATTCGTCTTACCCTTGGCCATCAGACTACTGAGGCGGATGTGGACTGGGCCGCGATGGTGCTAAGACAGATCGTAGAACGGGTAATGGTGAGCCAGCTGGCTACAGTAAAAATTTAGCAACTGCCCCCAGGCATTTAGGTATTGACCGTGGGTTTGACCCAATGGGACGTACTGGACACACCGATCAACAGCCCGCCCCTGGGTGTGGTGCTTGAACAGATTGTGATGGAACAATGCTACGAACTGTTTCCATGATTGAAATTCAATGTGGCACAACAAGACACAAGCTTATTGGAAGACTAGGGATCTGCCAAAAAATAAAATCCCCGGAGTAGAGTGGGGAAGAGTTAAAGGGAAAGGAGAAAGGAGCTACTAGCGGGCACCTTATTTACCAGCAAGTTTCCTATGTCCACATGGTTTCAGGAGACAAATAAAAAACGTCCTATCGTTCTGCTGTTGATGACTCTGAGCAGTCGTATGAGACATATACACTCAGAGTCAGGTGACGTTTTTTATCTCAAACCGGGTAACATCCGTCTTATGACAAAAAGCCAATAATGATGGCGTTGAGTCTACTTGTGATATTTTCCAAAGTCAGTGATTCTCTCTTAAAGAGACCGGCCAAATGAGGGCATTTTTTGTTATGAGTTCGGCTCTTTCAGACATATCCTGATGAGTTTGACTTGATCCTGCCAGCAGCAGAACGTTTACGAAGTTATTTCAGTTTTGTTCTACACATAGGAGGTAAAACACTTTTCAATATAGCTGTCGTTAATGTTAATCGCCCTTTAAGCAGCCATAGAAACAAAATTTATCAGGCTCCATTAATAGGCATATAGGCGTCCCATGGCAACCTCTCCGGTATTCATTTTTGGGGCTTATACAATCCCTAATCTCTATGTAGCTTAAAACCTAAATTTACAAAATATAATACAAAACAAATTCCCCAGAAATGATAGCTACTTTGCAAAAAAGCTAGTCTGGCTGCGCATAGGTGAGTTCGAGTTGACTTGAATGGAGCGCCCCCTTTACAGACTATGTAAAATATATAAACGGGTCTTCTACTGTAATGATAGTCCTGAATTGTGGGCGAGCCATATCTATCATTGACAAACTACTAAAAGAAGAGAGCGCGTTGTTATGATAGACATGTTACGAGAACTAGAAAAGCTAAGTTTAACAATTGATTTCCTTACTAGAGATGAAGCACGCCATATTTTAGATATCGTCAACCAGCGTGTAAAAGAGAATCTCAATGCTCATATTATTGATGTTTTATGGAAGCAAGAAGGCAGGTTTCACGACATCCTGCAGCCCTTTGCAAGCATCAACAATAGTCGAAGAAGTGATTTAAAGCCCTTTGAGGTTAGTAAAGAGTCCCAAGGGGTTTGGCCTTGGATTTACAATCATCGCGCACCTATTTGGATAGAAGATATTCATAATCAGAATCTGTCGGAAACCATTCAGAACCTAGCCACTGATGAGCCGCTCGAACCAGAGGTTTTAGATTTTTTTGGTGATACTGATTCGATAGTCGCTGTACCTTTATTTTTTAGGGATGCTCTCTGGGGAATTTATTCTGTTGAGCTACCGATGTCTAATGTTTTGACCATAGAAACGCTGGAAATGTTGAAGCGTTTTTCTCGCCCGATGGCTAATCTCATTTGGAAGGCAGATGCCCATGAGTTAAACGATTTTCAGACTACAAAGGCAATTGCCCAGTTCAAGGAAACAGTGCGAAAGTCAAAGTGGCATCTCAACCCTTATCGGACAGGGTTTATCGCCAGACCTTTTCGGACTGATGAAACAGACTTTTTAGAATTAGAAGAGTGTGCTAGAGATTTTTTGTCTAGTCACCAGATTCAGGCAAAACGCTACATTCATCCACCCGGAAAAGACTATATTCTTTCTGAACTGATGAATCAAATCAGAGATGCGCACTTTGGCATTGTGGATATTACAACTTGCAATTCTAATGTCATGTTAGAGCTGGGCATGATGATGATTTTGGGTAAGAAGTTTATCTTGTTTCGGCAAAGAGAAGATAATCACTCATTACCGTTTGATATCCGTAATTATCAATGCTATCAATATGAGGTGCGTCGAAACGGTATTTGTACTTGGAATCCGGGAGATGCCAAGCCTATTCCTATCGAGGAAGTGCTGAACTCATTTATTCCAGAACTATACCGCGATCCGGATTTTAGAGACGCTAAGCCCTATGTTGCCTCTCCCAATCTAGATTCGTTAGCACTTTAAGTTCATCGTATTTGCAAGATATTACTCAGATCTAAATTTTCGTAACATGTGTCCAGAAAAAGTACTTTTGACGCAGATTATATTTTTGTAGCATGGCTGCCGTTGTGCCAATAAATGGTCAGTATAGATAACCTCGCCGTCGACATTTGGGGGCTAAACCGCATTTGCATTATAGAAAACCACATTCAAATCTATAGACTCTATAGATTTATCGATTTATTCCTGTAGACCGCTACGGCTAATTAAATATGAATCCTAATACACAAGGTACACTAACCATTTTAGTTTCAAGTATTCTCTTTGGTTCAGCTGGCTTTTGGTTAGTTCCAGGTCAAGCAAAGGGGGCAATAACAGGCGCAGCAGCAGGTGCAGCCGTAGCTGCTGGGCATGTCCAACAAGATAGACGGCTTAGACAACTTATCGCTAAGCAACAAAAAAGCAATAACGCCTGATAGGGTGACATAACCGCTCTATCCACTATGTGGCAATTGCTTGAGGTCATCGGCACAAAAAAAGATAGGCTTGTTTTGCGAACAACCACCTATCGA
>JBCCSO010000788.1:0-2880 GCA_039199965.1 Chloroflexota bacterium
AACGTCATCGTTGAAAAATATCTGCCCGGCCGCGAATATGCCATCTCTGTCTGCGGAAATGTCCGCTATCAGGATGGTGAATTTATCAAACAAGCCAGCCCGTACGGCTTTTCAGCGATTGAACGCGTACTAGCAGACGACGAACAAATCTTCACCTCAATGGACAAGCGCAAAATCACCAATGATCGCGTCCGGTTGGTGACAGACCCTAATGTCGAGAAAAAGCTAAAAGAAATTGCTAAAGATGTCTTTCGCGCATTCAGCCTGCGCACGCTGATCCGTCTTGATCTACGCGCCGACGCAGCCGGCAATCTAGCCATCCTAGAAGCAAACCCAAAACCAGATTTAAAGCGGCCGACGGCCAGTGTGACAAGCCTGACCGCATTTGGCCTAGAAGCTGAAGGACTCAGCTATCATGATCTTATCCTCAGTCTGATCGCTGATCGCATTGACTATTTGCTTTCCCAGCGATTAGAAGCCCTACCACATTTAGCCCAGCTGCTGACACCGGCAAATGAGTTTGTGGTGCCAAAAGCAAATCCGACTGCAGAAAATGAATTCAAAGGCTGGAATAAAGGAGAGAGGCCTGTTAAGCCAAAAGCTGAACCGCTAACGTCTAGCAACTTCTAAAATCTCCCAGATTTCTGAAGCCATTTAACCTATGCAAGAGAAAAAATCACTCAAAACTAGATTGCTCCCCGTCACGGGCATTATGGTGGCCCTCGCCATCTCACTGCTTATGCTCGTCACCATCGGGTATCGGGATGCCTTAGTCGCGTACACCGGCTACGAGTTTGACAAACTTGGGGCCCAAGGGGATGTGATCCGTCAGTCGATGAAGCCGTTTTTGCTCAACGGTTTGCCGCTTGAGCAGTTTCCCGGTTTCCAACCGCTTACAACACCGCTCTTAGAATCAGATAGTGATCTACAAGCAATTTATATTCAAAACGAGGCGGGCGATCTGCTTTTCATCAATGCCCGTGGCGCAAACTCCTTTGACCCGGGAGCCAATGTTTTTGAAGCCAGTCCAACTATCACATCAGAGGCTGGTAGCACCTACATCGCTTCTGAAAATGAGGCGTTTTTGCGCGCCAGTCTTCCGCTGGAAGGCAAATTTGGCCCATCGGGTGAACTACATCTGATCTACGACCATCAGGCAACAATTACGGCCGTCAACACCGCTTATCAGCCGGTTTGGCTCATCGCTTTAATTTTATGGGTGCTAGTCTTTCCGCTTGCCCTACGGTTTTCTGGCTCTGAACGAGTGAAATCAACGCGCTGGATGCAGACTTTGTTTGGCAGCGTATTTGTCCTAGCGGCCGCATTTGTCATCAGCATCATGCTGACCATCTACACCACGGGGGTTAATCGAAAAGCAGATGCCCTAACCCACTCGCTGGCCCAAAGGCTGGCGGTACCGTTTGAACTTGGCTTAGACATGACGCTGTTCTCTGGACTTGAAGAAGTTATCGAAAGCTATCGATCCTTAGACCCAGATATCGGGTTTATCGCGTTGAGCAGCGGGGATGAAACGACAATTTCGGCCGGTGCTCGCTCTGAGCAAGAGGGATACGTCGAGCATACATTTTTGATTACCCCAGACGGTGGCACCGATACAAAACTAGACGTTCAGTTGGGCATTCCGCTTTCAGTCGTTTACGCCAGCCTATTCAGGGGTGTGCGTAACTTCCTGATTTTATTTTTTGCAACGGTCTTTTTGGCCAACCTCATTTTCTCGCTTAACCAAACGCTGCAAGACAAACTGCTGGCTTCAGCCCGAAACATCGATCCACAAAACCTGCATCTAAATATTATCCGGCCGTTCTACTTTTTGATCGTCTTTGCTGAAGGGCTGCATGCGTCGTTTTTGCCTCAATTTTTAGATCAGTGGGCGGTAGACAGCGGGTTTGACCCGTCGGTAACATCCACAATTTTTACCCTCTACTTTTTGGGATTTGTAGCAGCGCTGCTCCCCTCAGGCTGGCTCATTGGTAAGCTTGGCATTCGCAAAACGCTGATTATCGGCTCTGTCATTTATGCGGTCAGCATGATTGTGCTGGCCGTCACACCACTCTTCTGGACGATGTTTCCCATTCGGTTCTTGGGCGGTATCGGGCAGGGCATTCTGTACATTGCGGTGCAGGGATACATCCTCGAAGTGGCCCGGGACAATAAGACGCAGGCGGCCGCCATCATTGTGTTTGGCTACAACGGCGGGATGATTTCTGGCACGGCCATCGGCGCTTTGATCGCCGTCTATCTCAGTTTTTCAGGGGTATTCATGGTGGGCGCAGCCATTGCGCTGCTCTTCTTAATTTACGTCTTTGCGCTAATCCCGACCATCACGATTTCAGAAGACGAACAGTCTGAAGATGCGGTGTCGGAGACGATGTTCCAACGATTCAAGCATGTTGGGCGGGACTGGCGCTTTATCAAAACGATGCTGCTGATCGGCATACCGACCAAAGCGGTTTTGACCGGTGTCACCGTCTTTGCTTTGCCGATCATTTTGTCAGACCTGCGCTATCGCCAAGACGACATCGGTATGATTTTGATGCTGTATGCTGCCGGAGTTCTGCTTTCAAGTCGCTTTGCGGCCCGGTGGGTCGACGGCGGGGCAAAAGTCAGCCGCATCTTACTCTTTGGCGCCATAGGGGGTGGCACAGGCCTCGTGCTTATGGGGCAAATTGACGCTGACTGGGTCCTTGCAACCGGCATGAGCAACCTAGGCATGTATGTGCTGATGGGCGGCATCCTCATTTTGGGACTGGCTCACGGCTTCATCCACGCCCCGATTGTGACCTACATTGCTGACACCGTTTCGGCCGAAAAGCTGGGTAAAAGCTCAGCCACCTCACTCTACCGCTTTTTAGAGCGCAT
>JBCCSO010000789.1:0-2874 GCA_039199965.1 Chloroflexota bacterium
AGCGGCCGTATGCCTTTGGCTTGGCCGTAATCGCTAAGGAGGTGGCTTATTTACCAACTGTTCAAGCTACACATGATTAGCTTAGGCTGAGGCTGCTCTTTTCAAACTTAGACTTCAAGAACCGGCCGTGCGCCAGCAGCGCTTTTGAGTCCTTGTTGTGAATGTCCACAATGGTGTCTTTTAGCTCTTGATCTAAGATATCAAGCTGTTCTAAAAGCGTGGCGTGGGCCGTTTTTCCGTTGTTGAGCTTACGCTCTTTGGCCAAGCGGGGGGACAGCTGCAGGTAGTTATCCAGCGTTTCAGGCAGGTATTTGATGGCGGTTTGGCGCACCACATAAATATCGCTTGAGGCGCTGTTGATATCTTGGATATGGGGGAAAATTTCATTGAGGGAGTTGCGGATGCTAACAACCCGCTTAAGAATGTCGTCTGATAGTTTTCCCTTGATAGAGTTTAGGTATGCATCAAGAATATTTTTGACTTCTTCAGTAGTGTATTCAGAAATGTCTCCCGGCCGGAGCCCGTTCCCCAAGACAAACTCAAGCGCACGATTTTTTGTGCCATCGCTGGCATAGGTCAGGCCAACGCTGCCAGCCAGAGCTGCGGCACCCCCGGCCGCAATAAAGGGGGCTAGGGCGGGCATTGCGAACGAGCCAATGATCGTGGCTCCGATAATGGCGGCGTTACGCGGCCGGAAAATAGCTTCTTGTACAACCGCACTGCGGGCGGCTGAATTTAACTCTCTGTCTGCCATACGATAGTATTTTGCGAATCAAATTTGTCTACTACAATTAAAACACATTATAGCAAGACCCGTGCAAAAACACATTGCACCTAGTCAAGTGCTTTACGAAACTTTTGGGTAAAGGTGGCTATTGCTTAACCAAATCGATATAGGTTGGTATAAAATCGGGTTTACCACTTAAAATTTCTCAAAATTAAATATTCAACTGTCTCAAAAATCCTATTATTGGATCAGTCACTAAAAAGCGGGGACTCTTAAGCAACAAGCGGAATCGTTTTCCGTAAAGACCATCAATATCAAGCAACGAATATGACCAGTCAATCAAAAATTCTTTTTGCCGTGATTCTCGTTTTAGCCTTAATCGCCACAGGAATCATTTGGGGACTCGAGCGGTTCAGCTTTTACACACTTCCGACACGTGGAGGCATTAGCACAACGATCGAAGTGGCAGCCAGCCCGGACATCTTTGAATGGGTCCAGGCAGCGGCTACTAATTTTAACAGCAGCAATAGTCAAATTACAGTCACTGTTGTTGAGGTTGACAGCAAGCGGATTGACACCGTATTTAGCGGCACCGGTGATGAGTTGCCAGACGCATGGATTCCAGAGGCTGGCTTTGTAGCACAGCAAAATGGGTCATCTGCATACAATCGAACTGGCCTTTCTGTCGCGTCTGATTCACTATTGTGGGCAAAACCGACCGAACAACCTTATACGTTGGAATGGAACGCGATCAACGAGGCAGCAGTTAACGACCGTCAGTTTAATATTGCGCTGCCTGCCAATAACAACACGACTGCCATTGCCAGCTGTTTGTCGGCCGCGCAAAGCTACCATCAAACAACAGAATTAGATTTCTCATTGGCAAATGATGCTGGCTTTAAGGATTGGTACCGTGAAATTGAAGCAGCTATCCCGAACGCAACTGACCCTTTGGCTCAGCTTTTGCGTCGGCCGCCTGCCATTGACGTGGTGATGATTACTGATTCAGATGGCGCTCAGTTACAGGGTGTTTTTCAATTAACTGACCCATTGTACGATGTGGCTTTTGACTTCCCGTATGTGACCCGATCATCGTGGGCAGAGCTGTCAACCGACGAGGCTGCTGCTAAGCAAACGGCCGTCGATCGCTTTTACAATGAGCTGATTTCTTCAGGAAATCAGTCAGACCTCGCTAACTACGGCCTGTCCGAATCAATCCCAACGCCAGAATATAGCAGCCGCACCATTCAGGCACTGAGCTGGTGCTGGCAGTAGGAAATTGAAAGTTGATAGGATGATGAAATAGAGTCATCGTCTACGGGGCTTTCGCCTCAGACCTGTTAAGCAACTGCGAGAACGCACTTCGACAGGCTCTGCGCTCCCTGCAAGCGGAGGTCCTAATCTAAAGAGATGTGAATTTAGAATGCACCAAATAGGTGTCAGAGGAAGGGTTATGATGAAATTAGACAGACTTTTTAAACGGTTCACAGCACTGGCAATCATTTTTGTGCTGTTTGGATGCGGTTTTTCAATTGGTGGTGATGGTGACAGCAGTGGCGGCATTTTTGGTAGCGATGGCGTTTCAATGCCGGATAATGCCATTGAAGTTTCTATTATTTATGCGCCTGAGAGCGACTTGTATCTGCCAGAGGCGATCGATAATTTTAACCGGAGCTATGCTAACGGTGTGAACCCGGTAACGGGTGAATCATTGGAAAGCGGCGAGCGGCCGATTTTTATTGTGGGTGAACCGGGCTCATCGGGTAGCGTGCATCAGGGGATCATTAATGCGTTTATCGCACCTAACAACGCAAACGTAGCCCGGCCGGTTATCTTTGCGCCATCAGTTAGCCACTGGTTGGCGCTAGTCAATTTCCAGACCGGCCGCGAGGTGTTTGATTTAGCAGAAGCACAGCCAACCGCTTTGGCCCCCGTGGTGATGGCGATTTGGGAAAGCCGCCTTGAAGCCATACGGGCTCAAACTGGTAGTGATGAGATCGGTTGGGAAGAATTGTTGCAGGTGATGAATTCGCCAAATGGCTGGGCCGACTACGGCATTGAAGGGGACAGAACCACCGTTTATTACGGGCATACTGATCCCTACGTCAGCTCAACCGCACTGAGCACCCTGATCGCTGAATTTTATG
>JBCCSO010000790.1:0-2873 GCA_039199965.1 Chloroflexota bacterium
GCCGTTCCGTCATCGTCAGTGAGATCGTTTCTTCAATATGATCATGGTCAGCCACAGCGGCCAGTGCAGCCGTAATCGACAGTGCGTTTGAGTGAAACGGCAGCTGCCCCCGCTGCAAGTATTCCGCAATCGGTTCGGGCGCAATGCCGTATCCCATCCGCAGCCCGGCCAAGCCAAATAGTTTTGAGAAGCTGTGTAGGATCACCATGTTGGCACCCTCTTGTACATATTTCAGAGAATCAGCCCGATCCGCTGCATCATTAAACTGCCAGTAAACTTCGTCCGCCACGACTAGCACCTGATCAGGCAGTTGGCTCATGATGGCATCTTGCTGATCTTGTGTTAGTACTGAGCCGGTTGGGTTATTAGGGGATGTTAGGTAAAGCAACCGTGTTTTGTCGGTGACTGCAGCAAGTATCCGGTCCAGGTTGTAGCTGTAGTCATCATCTAAATCTGCATAAACGACGCTGGCTCCCAAACGGCGCAGGGTCAAATCATAAATTGGAAAGGTCGGCCGACAAATAATCGCCTCATCTCCCGGCTCGATGAACGATTTAGCAATTAAGTCTAAAACTTCGCATCCACCGTTCCCAACCACAAACTGCCCTACTGTTGTCCCTCGGCCGATGTACGCGGCTAACGCTCCACACAAATCGTCTGCACTGGGTGGATACCGATTGATATCAACAGCGGCCGATTGCACCGCTTCGATCACGGCCGGTGATGTTTTGAGCGGGTTTTCGTTGGAACCAAGCTTGGAAATTTCGGCCGGATCCAATCCAAATTTATCAACCAACAGTGAAATAGGATTTCCGCCCTTATAGATGGGGGAATTGAGTTGTGCTTCGCGGAGTTTTAAAGTTTGCATGCCCCATATTTTATGCAGTTTTGCTCCATTAGTCAGGTCGTCTTAAAACAAAAACATGGTTTTTCAGTTTTCCATTTTCACATCGTTGACAGGATAAATCCTGCAACTATCAACAACGCCTCAGCGGACTTCCGAAGCCCGTAGGCCACTAGTTTTATGCCTCCGACAAATTCCGGCGATTTTATCAACTACTGGTCTATCCTAAAAACAAAAAGGCTGCGACCAAATATCTAGTCACAGCCTTTCTATTTTTTATTTTTAGCAACCATATCCTCGTCACTAATTACTTGCTACTGAAAGCTACTCAGTGGCCGGAAGCATCTCTTGCAAGTCACCTTCTTGATAAAGCTCAGTTACAATATCACAGCCACCGACAAAGTTACCGTTAATGTACAACTGTGGGATAGTCGGCCAGTTGGCGTGCATCTTAATCGCCTCACGCAAAACCTGATCTTCTAACACATTGCGCGTCTCATAATTAGCACCAACCGCATTCAAAATGCTGACGACCTGTGCAGAAAACCCACACATCGGAAAATCTTTATTCCCCTTCATGTAAAGCATGACCGGATTTGCTCCTATATCAGCTTTTATTTCTTCAATTTTTGCTTCAAAATCCATTGATTTCACCTATCCGAATAAGAAAGTTGAAAGCTTCTAAGATGGTTTGGAGACCGTCTCTCAGCTCTTAACTCTCTTCTCTCATCTAATTAAAGTCCGTATTGCCCCTTCTTTTTCTCCCATTTTGCAGGAGTAAATGTTTTCAAGCCTAAAGCATGTACGTCTGTTTCAAACGCCTCTTTAAGCGGATTCATGACCAACTGATGCTGCTCAACCAATGATTTGCCATCAAATGTTGGACTAATTACCAAGGCTTGGAAATGTTGCCCATCATTATATGGGTCCATCACATAGATGGTAGCATCTGGTAACGAACCTTTGATAATTTTTTCTATTTTCTCAACCATTTTCTTCGACTGTATCTTCTGATTCTGGTTCTTGTGGCAGTTCCAAAGGCACAAGCGGCTCAATATCAGTTACAAACTGCTCTGCAACCCAACCTTCCCGGCCGTCGTCTGTTCTTACCAAAATCCAGTTAATTTCGTTAATAAGTTCGCTCTCATTCAACAAACCCAGACGAGTTTGGTCATCAAGCACATCAATAATATCACCCTCAGGTAAATCTCGTATATACAAACCCACGATTGGGCTGTCTACGTAGACGTAGCTAACCTCTGGCGTTGGCACAGGAGTAGCGGTTGGGATGGGCGTCGCAGTTGGTGGAGGCGCAGCTGTTTCAGCAGATTCTGCAGGTGCCTCACTACTTCCATCGCCATTCATAGCAGGTGCAATATCAGCTGTGGTTTCTAATGCTTCAGCTTGCTCAACGTTCTCATTCTCAGTTTCAGCCGTAGGTTCCAGAGCGGCAGGCTCAACTTCTGCCACCTCTTCTCGGTCAAATAAATCATTCGGCACAGCCAAGGCTGCAACAAGCAGCACCATAGCCAGTAGCACAAATCCTACAGTGGCCAGCAAATACTTAAACACATTTCGCTGTGCCTCTAAGCGGCCGACATTAAAATACTGTTTCTTTGCGGCCGTTCTGGAACGCATACCGACCATCAGCGCCCTGAATGCAAATAGCAAGGCAACAGCCGCCAGTATAAAAAGCACAATTCTTGGAATGTCCGAAAGGGACAAAAGCCAATCCTCCAACTAAATGGGCCTTCAGCCCATATTTACTTCAATAGATCTTTTGCCTGATTCCAAAGCCCATCAAGTCTAGACTCATCTAAATCCTTTAGCTCGATGCCTTGTTTTTGAGCCAAAATTTCCATTTTCTTAAAACGACGCTCAAATTTCAGGTTGGCCTCGCGCAGCGCAATCTCTGCGTCAACGCCCAACCATTTTGCCAAATTTACCGTAACAAACAGCAAATCACCTATCTCTTCAAGCTGATTCTCACGTGAATCGGCCGCTTTGATCTCAGCAATCTCCTCTTGAA
>JBCCSO010000791.1:0-2867 GCA_039199965.1 Chloroflexota bacterium
CCGCAGGCTTCAGCCAGCATATTGAGCATGATGGTGCTAACGACCGTCTCCTCTTCAAGACGGGTTCGCTGTTCTTTATCAAACAGGATATGGGTTTGAACAATACGATTAAACTGCCACGTTACGACAAACGCATGATGGTCTCCGCGTTTCGGCCGATTGGTAGCAATCGAGGCAGAGCATGCGAGCCCAATCAAGTTCTCAAAATGTGGGAACTTGGCGGTCAACTTGTGTGCACGATAGAATGCGTTCCCTGCTAATAATCGAGTCGCTCTAGCAGACACATATTTCTTGGGAGATTGACCTACAAAGTCATCAAAAGATTCTTTGCTGTAAGGGACAACAGATTCAATCAGCGTGTTGCTGGCACCCGCAATTGAGAGCAGGTCTGACAAGGCCTGGGTACCAGCCCCGGCCGTTGCAAGAACCAACTTGTATGGCCCCTCATGTATTTTCTGAATGAGATCTTTAACTTCTTGTTGCACAGTGTTTATCGGTGTGTTTCCCGGGAAACAGTCGCAAAGCTGACGCTTTGCTTACATGCCATTCTGCGAATGGCTAACTTATTACTACGGTTTTGTTTACACATCAATCGAAGATTGATTCCGGTTACTGCAGTCGCAAAGCGGAAGCTTTGCTTACATGCCATTCTACGAATGGTTAACTTATTACCGCGGTTTTGTTTACATATCAATCGAAGATTGATTTCGGTTATTGCAGTCGCAAAGTGGAAGCTTTGCTTGAATACCATTCTGCAAATGGTTAGCTGAGTTGCCACCATCAATGACCTTCTACTCAAAGCCTTTGGGCTGCCGGAGCTGCGTGCTGTGCATCATGCTGCGTCGTGGACTCCAACCATCGATACCAGGCTCACTACGCAAGAAATCAAAGTAGCCTTGAACGCGGCTATCCAGAAGATCTAACTGGTGCAACAGGATAGCCTCAAGCGTTTTTGGCACAACGGGTGATCCCCACTCGTGCGTACCGTGGTGGGAAACCACTAAATGAATAAGTTCGCGCAAATTATCAGCGTCAATTCCAGCATAATTTTGTGCTTGCGTTTCAATGTAGATAGCGGCCCGAGTGATGTGTCCTACCAAGTGGCCATCTTCAGATGTACCAAACTCACCATCCAGCGTGTACTCCCAAACCTTGCCCATGTCATGCACCAGCGCACCAGATACCAACAGATCGCGATTGACATACGGATAGTTTTCGGCCGTTGCTTCTGCCAGCTTAGCCATGCTCAGCGAGTGCTCAATCAATCCCCCCACAGATGCGTGATGCATTGATTTGGCAGCCGGTGCGACCGAATATTTTGACAGAAACTTATCTTCTAGCAGCAAGTGGGTCATGAACCCCTGCCAAGGTTCCTGTAGCGTACCAATGAGTTTCCGAAGCTCATCAACCATTTCATTGGAGCTACGCCCCGCACCCGGCATAAATTCAGCTAGGTCTGGGTTGTCCATCGGGTAGGCATCGGTGATACCAATTTGTAGAGAATCCTTGTAACGGCTCACCTTGCCAGTGGTTAAGATGACTATTCCCGGCCGGATCATTTGATTAAGTCGTTCAGGTATATCCCAAAAAACCCCAGAAATCTGCCCAGTCTTATCGCCTAAAGTACAAAGAATATAGGCACGTCCATCCTTAGTTGTACGACGTACAAGATCCTTCATCATCAGGGGCTCATCGATTAGTTCAAGCCCCTGTTTCATGTCTGTAATGTAGTTATTTTTCAAAAGATTACCTTTGATAGTTTGATGTTTCCCGGGAAACAGTCGCAAAACGAATGCTTTGCTCGCATAAATAATCGGGATGATTTGAATGTTATTTTCATCGAAAAGCCACCACTCCACTTTTTGATTCTTAATCGCTAAACAATTATAGCCATTATCCTCTATCGATCCTGTTTGATGTTTCCCGGGAAACAGTCATAAAGTAACGGCTTTGCCTTCATACCGATCAGAAATTAGCTGAAGTAATGTGACTTAGGGACCAATGGCTTTAAATATTTTTGTAATTTTATGACAACATGTTACCATAATCTTTCTCTAGTCGGCCAGCAACATTACTCGGCCGATGCTGCATTTACGGAGTAACACACATGCGTAAATTCTTCTGGCAAAATCAGCCCTGGCAAGCCTTCAAAAATTTCGCCATCATCTTTTCGTTTGTTGTCAATATCATCTTAATTTTAGTGTTGGGTGTCGTAGCTATTCTGCTATTTCCATTTCTCTCAAACATGGTCACCCCATTGGTTGGTGGTCTTAACGATAGCTTTGTAGAGATGAATGATGCGAGTATTGTTCAAACCATCGGTGTAGACGACACGCTTGATATAGAATTTACCTTGCCGTTAGAACAGCGGACAAATGTTGTTTTAGCTGATGAGGTTCCACTGAATGTTGCGGCCGTATTCAACTTGCCGGGTGGTGGTGGAACCATTAATGGGCAAGTCAGTATAACTCTACCTGAGGGTACAGTCCTACCAGTTAACTTAGATTTAGATGTTCCAGTTGAGCAAACCATTCCAGTTGTGTTAGACGTACCGGTAGACATCACTCTGAGTGAAACTGATTTAGGAACACCGTTTGATCGACTAGTAACGAACTTCGACCCGCTCACTAACTTCTTGAAGAATTTACCCCAAGACAATGATGAATTTATGTCTCGTCTAAATGAATCTGTTTTCGGATCAGACTCTGTAACTGAAGAAGAGACAATTGAAACAGCAGATGTAAATGATTAGTTGAGTGTTTGAACTTTCTATTAATTACTAACCTCTGACTACCAATCACAATCATTAAAATGACAACACCTGTATGCGATTATGAAGGGTCTGACTATCGGACTCGTTTTTGGGA
>JBCCSO010000792.1:0-2863 GCA_039199965.1 Chloroflexota bacterium
CTCGTGGGTGGTGTTGACGATGTTACTGACTGAGAAACCAACCAGTTCGCGGATCATCTCGTGGCGAACCATTTCAGTAAACGGTCCAGATTCCCAACCAATGTTTTTGCGCAACCGCTGCCAAATTGCCAGTTTGTCTAGTTCGTCTAAGTCAAAAAATCCTGCGCGCAATCCATCGTCTAGGTCATGGGCGTTGTACGCCGCTTCATCGGCTAAATTCGCAATTTGCGCCTCAAGAGATGCACGACGGCCGGGAGCGTAATCATGCTCCTCTGTGTGGTCGTAATCAGTCTCATGCTTGATGATGCCTTCGCGGGTTTCATAGCTAAGGTTTAGACCCGTATAGCCTGAATACCGCTCTTCAAGCTCAGTCACAACCCGATAGCTCTGGGCGTTATGATTGAAACCCCCGTGCCCCTCCATTAGATCGTTGAGGGCCCACTCACCTGCGTGACCAAAAGGAGAATGTCCTAAGTCATGGGCCAAGCAGATTGCTTCTGTTAAGTCTTGATTGGCTCCTAGTCCGCGGGCCAAAGCCATGCCGATTTGGGCTACTTCTATGGTGTGTGTTAGCCGGGTCCGATAGTGATCCCCCTCATAAAAGATGAATACTTGGGTTTTGTACTCAAGCCGCCTAAATGCACGGGTGTGAATAATGCGGTCCCGATCCCTTTGAAATGCGGTGCGCGTGCTTGATTCTGATTCAGGGTAGACACGGCCAGCAGTTTCCCCGCTTTTAAGCGCATACGGAGCCAGATACTGGTTCTCCATTTCTTCAAGATGTTCACGATTGACAATCACTGTTTTTACTCCTGTTTGTCTCCCCGAATGTCAAAATCGATGAAGGTTTCCGAATTTTAAGTCATCCAAAATTTAAAGATTTCAATTACAAAAATCAACCTTCTCTCTTTGAGATTCTGGCATCTTATGATAGCATGAACATGACATAACATCATTTTGAGGGGATAAAATCTGCCAAATATTGGTAAAATTCTGAGGGAAGTTTATCGGTAGGTAGAAATCACAACATCCATTTTATGATTCGCTATTTAATCAATCGTAGAAATACACGCGGCCCTGTTTTGGGAATCTTAGTTGTGACAATATTTGTAGCCATTGCGCTTAGCCTGCTGACCCGCTGGAATCAGGTTGGGCAAGATGCAGAAGCAGGGAATGGAGCAGGCCCTGTGGTTACTGATCCGCTTACGGAAAGGGATATTTTTACTGTGGTGATTGAAGGGCAACCGATTCAGATCAATGCTTCGATAGTGGAACGAATGCGCATTGTTGCCCCACCACCCAACAACCCAGTTGCCAAGCAAGAGGAGCAAGATCAAATTTCGACAACACCGGTTCCTGCGCCTCAGGAAGCCGAGCCGGAAGCCGTGCAGGCTCCTGATGACCAGTCTTTTGGGGAGGATGCGGCTGCTGATGTCCCCCCTCCTACCGCGACGCCTGTGCCCCCTGCCCCCACAGCGACGGCCGTTCCACAGCAGCAACCTGTAGCCACCGACAATACAAACCTGATTGCATTTGTCAGCCATTCCGTACAACAGGGGCAAACACTTTATCGGTTGACGGTTCTGTACAATACCAACTATGACATGCTTGCGCGGTATGGCATTACAGAGGCTAGTATGGTCCCAGGAGCTGTTCTGAACGTGCCGTATGCAAATGGCGCTGCCTGTCCGTCCGGCCGGGCTTGCCCTATTGCGCGGGGTGATACCGTATTTCGTTTGGCTCTCAACCACGGCGTTTCTGTAGAAGGGCTGAGAGCTGCCAATGGGATCGGTGCGGACAATGCGATTTCTGCCGGTGGAGCCGTTTGTATCCCCTAAACCGGCAAAATCATTAAGCGATTGTTATCGCTAAACCCGCCTATCATGCTAAAATTTAGTCAGCTCAATTTGGGCTTTTCCATCACTTCCAAACTACTTAAAAAATTGGCTTATCTATAGAATGTGCGCAAAAGACCAGTCTGGTTTTTAAAACCAGACTGGTCTATGAAGCTCAAGGCGCATACTTTTGCTATATGAGACAAAAAAATAATCGATGGTTTTTGATGGCTGCGCTTCTACGCAGTAGTGCCAAGATTATTTGGGAGCCAATCAAGCCATCGATTTTGGTTAAAATTGCGAGGATGAAATGAACAAAAAAACTGTCAAAGATATTGATGTTTCAGGCAAAAAAGTGCTGGTACGGGTCGACTTTAATGTGCCATTGAGTAGCAAAGACCCGGCTGAAGCCATCACGGTGACTGATGACACCCGGATTGTGGCGGCATTGCCCACAATTAACTATTTGCTTGATCAAGGGGCGGCCTTAATCCTGTGCTCCCACTTGGGTCGGCCGAAATCTGCCGCTGATACCCACCTCAAAATGGACCCTGTCGCTGGCAAGTTGTCTGAACTACTGGGTAAGCCGGTCACTAAATTAGATGAAGTGGTAGGTGAAAGCGTGACGGCCGCTGTCGCCGCCATGCAGCCGGGTGATGTTATCCTGCTCGAAAACACCCGCTTTGAAGCGGGTGAAAAGAAAAACAATCCAGAGCTGGCTCAGGCTTTGGCAGACCTCGCGGATGTTTTTGTGGGTGATGCATTCGGAACCGCTCATCGTGCCCATGCAACCACTGAAGGGGCTGCAAAAGCGATTCAGGCCAAAGGGGGCGCGGCTGTAGCTGGTTTCTTGCTGGGCAAAGAAATTGAAGCCTTGGGGCGGGCTGTTAGCGATCCGCCAAAGCCTTATGTGGCGATCATGGGTGGAGCAAAAATCTCTGACAAAATTCAGGTGATTGATAATTTGCTGGCCGTTGCAGACCGCGTGCTGATTGGTGGTGGCATGGCCAATACTTTCTTCAAGGCCC
>JBCCSO010000793.1:0-2853 GCA_039199965.1 Chloroflexota bacterium
CGTACCCAAAGGCAGCATGCCAAACTCACCATCGACGAAAAAGGTGTGACTGTTGGCGGTGTTAGCCGTCGCAGCCGCATTGAAGTGAATGGTAATCCTTTGCCGATTGGGGGTGAGGCCCGCGTTGTTTTGGGTGACTCAATCACCTTGGGCATTTATCGCTTGGAGCTGGTTGAAACAGCCGCTATCCCGGCCGCAGCACCGGTTGCTGATACGGGTGAAGTGACTGATGAAGCCACTGAGCCCGTTCGTGCCTCTGCAGATGCTTGGCAGTTTGTGATCCAATCGTTGGATTCAAACGCCCGTTATGTGGTTTTCCCTGATCCTTTCCCGGCCGATGGACTCACCATCGGCCGTCAAGATGGAAGCGATGTGCTCCTTGATCATCCAAGAGTTGAGCTCAAAGAAGCGCTACTTGTTCTGGAGGACGGGGCTTACACGTGGCAGGCACTGACGCGACGCTCGGGCACATTGCACAACGGCAATCCGGTGTCGCCTGATTATCCGATGCGGCTGGAAATTGGGGACATTGTCGAATGCGGGCCGTTTCAAATTTTTGTTGAATGGGTTGGCTTAGACCGGCCGAAACCTCCGGTTGAGCAAGTGTTTAGTGATGTGCCCGTTAGCTCTGATAGTGAAGATGCAAGCGGTGATAGTTCTGCACCTGCGACACCGACCGCATCAGGTGCGAGCGGTGGCAGCAGCGGCCCTCCCGGCGCTTTCTTACCCGATTACTTGCGCTCTGCACCACCGCCTCCACCCGACTTTAGCAAAGTGATGCCTCCCGGATTGGACAAGCATTCTATCCGCTATCTAAATTATTTGCCGTCGATTTATCACGACGATGTGACCAGCCGCTTGATGGGGCTTTTTGAGTCGATCATGATGCCGGTTGGCTGGAATATCGAAAACTTTGATTTGTTCTTAGATCCGCAAACAGCTCCGACCGATTTTGTTGATTGGCTGTCGGAATGGTTCCGTTTTGGCTTTGATCATTCTTGGACAGAGCAGAAAAAGCGGCAGGTACTAACAGAGTGCCATCAGCTTTATGCCCGTCGCGGTACCCGCTATGCACTAACCCGGTTGCTGGAGATTTACACAGGTCAGCAACCTCAAATTGTGGAAGACGGTCAGCCTCCTTTTACTTTTACGGTGCGGCTACCGTTCCGAGAGCGGGAAGTGAATAGGCAGATGGTTGAGCAAATTATTGAAGCCAACAAGCCAGCTCATACGAACTATGTGCTGGAGTTTGATTCACGATTGAATCTTAACAACGTTTGGACGCAGCTGGATTTTGAGTAGGGCCTTCGGCCAGTTGTCAGTCATGCGATGCGAAATAAGCTGACAACTGAAAGCGAAGCGAACTAAAAACTGAAAACTAACTATGACCCAAAACAATCCCAAAGACGGCAACGGCCGTCAGCAAGCTAAAAAAGAAAAACCGGTTCAGCGGGAAGAGGTGGTTGAACAAGAACAAGTTCAACCGGAAGTATCCTTTGCCAATATGCAAATGGTTCAGCAAGCGATTGCAAACCCTGAAGATGCAAGCCGGAAAGATATTAAAGGGGTTCAGCGCGCGATGGGGAATCGGTTTGTCCAGCAATTGTCGCGTAGTCACAAATCAAGGATTCAGATTCCCATCCAGACAAAGCTAGAAGTCAATGAAATCAATGATCCTTTTGAACAAGAGGCTGAGTCTGTCGCAGATACCCTACCAATGCAAACGAGTTCGGCCGGTTCTGATTCAGCCGGAGATGGGGAATCATCTGCTTCTGAAAGCAGCATAGAGGCGGTAGCCCCAATGACGTCTGAGCCAGTTAATTTATCGCCTAGCGCGGCCGAGCCTGAAGAAGAGATTGAGCGCAGCGAGGAGGTAGCCTCAGCCGATTCTGTTGTTGACGCCATCCCACCTGTTGATGGGGATAGCAGTGATGGAAATAACAGTGGAGCAGGTCAAGACGCCATGCGTACGGCCCAAATAGAGCAGTCAATGGGTGGATCTGAAAATTCGCCTACGATTGTGCGCACACATGTTCCTACGCAACTAAATGGGGCCTTGTTTAACCCATCCTCCACAAACGATTTAAATCGCGCGGCCGATGCGATGGTTGAGGAGCCCGAAAAAATTGAAGAATTAGCCGGCTTGGATCGGTCGGCCGTTCCGCCTGTAGGGAACCCTGATGACAATGACGAGGCCTCATATGATGAGGTTGCGTTGTCAGCCGGTGACATTGCACGTGACGCGGCCGGAGCCGGTTTTGGCGGCGAAGACCGTGCGGTGCATGACCCGGTTGAAAACGCCATTGATCGCAAACGAGGTGGCGGGCAGGCATTAGACAAAAATGTACGGAGCCAGATGGAAGGCCATTTGGGTAGTGACTTTAGCGGCGTCCGGGTGCATACGGATGGTGAATCTGATAATCTGAATCGGAGCTTGAATGCTAAAGCGTTTACAACTGGTAATGACGTCTTTTTTAGCAATGGAGCGTACGAGCCGGGCTCTCACAGCGGGCAAAAATTGATTGCGCATGAGCTTACCCATGTGGTGCAACAAGGTGGGGCTGTTCAGAAAAAATCGGCTAGAAAAGCGAAATCCAAAAATGGGAAACGGCCGCCACCTACTCCGAAGCAAAACTTGAACCGGATCAGCAATCCGGCCCTTTACCGTTCTGCCGCTCAAGCGATGGATATTGTGCAGCGCATGCCGGCCGGTTCTCGCTCCGTAGCAACGCCGCTTATCTCACGAGCGGTGACTGATCAGCTGATTTTGCGCAAAAGCAGCGAGAAGGAAAAGGCGGAAAAGAAAGCAGAAAAAGGCAAGAACAAGGCGTCTGAGAAAGGGTCTGACGCAGA
>JBCCSO010000794.1:0-2849 GCA_039199965.1 Chloroflexota bacterium
CTTTGGGGCAACAAAAGGTAGCTATGAGGTCATGAAACTCGATTTAGCTGATTTACAATCAGTGCGGGATTTTGTGAGCAATTTTCTGGCAAAACATGATCGTCTTGACGGAATCGCTTGTAATGCGGGAATGGTCAATATGGGTGGCAGCGAACCGGCATATACCAAAGATGGAATTGAACTAACCATCGGTATTAGCTATTTCGGCCACTTTTTATTAACTGAACTGCTTCTTGATATGCTCAAGAAAAGTGCACCAGCTCGCGTCGTGATTCTTTCCTCCGTTGTACATGCAGGTAATCCAAATAGCCGTCCAGACGTTAATCTAGGCGACATCAATTTCAAAAATAGAGATTACAGCCCATTTGGTGCTTATGCAGAAGCGAAAGTAGCGACCAACTTATACGCGATGGAATTAGGTGAACGCTTAAAAGATGCGGGTGTATCTGCGTTTTCGGTTCATCCGGGGTGGGCACGGTCTAATTTTGGCTCAGGCGCACGCTTCCCGATGAATGTGCTCCTGTCAATTACGCGCCCTTTAACCCGAACGATGTCTGACAGCAGTGAGGAATCAGCTCAGACGTCATTGCACTGTTTACTCTCTGATGATGCACCCAGTCACTCCGGCGCTTATTTTAGCCAGAGCAGCGTTTTATACCGGGATCCCGGCACCCGCAATGGTGGCTGGCCAATGGAATCACCCAATCCAAACGCAAAAAATATGGATACGGCTAAAAAATTGGTTGATCTAAGCTACGAAATGGTTGGGCTGCAAGCAGGATAAATAGCGTTCAAACTTTGCAACGTATTTCGTGACGCGTCATGTTGGTAGATCACCTACATTCACGCGTCACGAAATACGAACTTTAAAGTTGTTATAGCCCTTTTTAAACATGACTAAATATGTACTAGAAACAGGTTTTCAAATGAAGGCCAAAGATTTCGACTTGTCGATTCCTGATGTACTGAGATATGCGAAGTTGCCTCAGGATCTGTTTCTGAAATCTCCGGTTACCATCACGGGTGAAGAATATTTGAAGCTGTGGGGCGGCATCGAGTATGTGATGCGTGACGATCCCGCCTTTCCACTAAAAATCGGACAATCTGTTTCGGCCGAGTCATTTAGCCCAACTTTATTTTCCTGTCTTTCGAGCCAAAATTTAACGATTGCACTAGAACGCATCAAAAAATATAAGCCACTGGTTGGACCGTTGCGTTTTGAATTGGAAAAAAGCAAGGATTCGGTCAGTTTTGCGCTGCGGGACGAAGAGGGGGGAGATAATCTTCCATGGTCTCTTTTAGCCGGTGAGCTGGTTTTTTGGACACAAATCGGACGCATGTCAACGCGGGAACATATTGTTCCGCTGACTGTTCATTTCATGCATGACCTCCCCGAACAGAGTCAGTATGAAGCTTACTTTGGCACACAGGTCACGCGGAGCAGTTTTAACGGTTTAACCTTTTCATTGGAAGATGCGGAGAGACCATTTTTAAGCGCCAATGCCCAGATGTGGTCAATTTTTGAGCCTGCGCTAAACAAACGGCTACAGGATCTGAATCAAGAATCAAGTTTTAGTGAGAGGGTCCGTGCCAGCTTGATGGAAATTTTAGCAAGCGGACAGTACTCCATGTCGGATGTGGCTTCAAAACTGGCGATCAGCAACCGAACATTGCAGAGGCGGCTGGCGGCCGAAAATACGACTTTCCAAAAAGAATTAGAGCAGATCAGAGAAGAACTGGCATTTCACTATCTTTCCACTTCTGATTACACAAACAATCAGATCGCTTTCCTGCTTGGATACGAAGAAGCCACTTCGTTCTATCGTGCATTTCGGAATTGGACAGGTCAGACTCCGGAGCAGGTGCGGATGGGTACGGGCGCCTTTAATGAAAATTAATTGGGCTTGTTTGAACCAAGCACCACCTGAAGCTCTTGTAATCCTGCCTCTATTTTTTCAAAGAGTGGAATCCCATAGCGCTCGGCAATCACTTCAAGATTCCCTCGTCGCCAGAAGTCGTTTGGACAAACGATAATCACTTTGCCGGATGCTGCGTGCAGGCCTAGTTCTAGCAAGGTGATGGGAGACTTGCTCCCGGCCGCAAAGTACATAAAGATGGCGTCTACACGATCCAGCCCATCCAGCTCCCATTCAACTTGCTCTTTAAATTTAGGATTGCTGATTGTCTGTTCCCAACTGGCATCCCAATCATTACGACGCGGGTTGAGGATAATAATCTCTTCATCAGTCAGCAGTTGCTCAACCTCAGCCTGCCAATCGGCCGAATTGCCGTTGTCGATGGTCCCCGCTAGAAAGACCGATTTTTTGCCATCATAAATAGGGGGTGTAGGAGGCTTGAAAATGGTTGGCATTTTGTGTTGTAATGGTAAGCGGTAAACCGTTTACCGCTTACCGTTCACTGTCTACTGGTTGCCTAAAACTTCGGCCGTGGTTTTGACCGTGCAAAACTCATCGTTCAAACTGGCTAGGTGGATGTTATGCATTTCTTCGGCCGACACATGTCTGCCGTTGAAGTCACGCTCAAACGTGGCAGTGCCGTCAGATATCAGTGTCACTTCAAAACCTAAATTGGCCGCCATTCGGGTCGATGTCGAGACACAGTGATCGGTTGTGAGCCCTACTACCACCAGCGACTGAATGCCCTGCTCGTGCAGATACTGCTCTAGATTGGTGCCAATAAAGGCGCTGTTGACCGTTTTTTCAAAGACCGGCTCACCCGCTTGGGGCATGACCTCATCCTTAATCTCATTCCCAAGCTGGCCCGGCCGCAGCGGAGAATTGGGATTGGTTGAGTTGTGTTTAACATGAATCACCGGCCGTTGGGCGTTC
>JBCCSO010000795.1:0-2845 GCA_039199965.1 Chloroflexota bacterium
AAACGATTCTGCCAGACGGCCGGGTGACGACGGACGGCCGCCTACGAGAGCATTTAGACGCAATCCCGGCCGACGAGTGGCTCGATAAATTTAATGTGCGCTACATCATCACAGGCACAGTCGGAGATGTGTGGGTTGAGGACGTCTTTTTTGATCGTCAAATTACCGCAAGCTTAGAACCCAATGAAAGACTCTCGATAGCATGGTTGCCCGACTTTGAAGCTGATGAAATTCACCTCCTCACAGAACAGATGGTAAGCCATGCTAAAGTCACTTTATCGGCCGATGAAACGCTTGAAATCCCTTTTGTTGAATTAACTGACACACCCGGCCTGTGGATTGCCAAAAACGAACAGCCCATTAGTTTGTTGGGTGGGGTAGCGATTGTCGTGACCGATGAACCGGCCGATGTAACCGCGATCTCCGTGGTCAACTCGCAGGAAGGCTGGTTCCAATCAGTGGTGCCGGGCAGCTACAAAATGGTTCATTCGGGTGACGTTAAAATTTATGAAAACCTAGATGTATGGGAGCGAGCATTTCTAGTTGAAAGCGGCACAAGGTCGCTTGATTCTGCGGCAAAAGTTGAGGACAGCTCGCCAATATTTGACGTTTATGAGCCGGGCTTTATCAAGATGAGTGTATTTACCGTGGAACCGCGCTTGCTGGTGTTAACCGATACAAATTATCCGGGATGGTCAGCTACGGTTAATGGAGAAGCGGCCGAAATTATTGAGCTAGATGGGCTGTTAATGGGGGTGGAACTACCTGTAGGGGAGCACGACGTGGTTTTTGAATACCGGCCGCAAACTTTTCAGATTGGCTTTATTATTACTTTGATCACTTTAGGCCTAGCTATTTGCTTATACATTTGGGCTTTTTTGACCAAGTCATCTGCAAAAAATTAGGTTTTTGGTTTTTTAGCCACTCCATAATTTCTCCAAGCGAGTTTTCTTTGTAGAAATTTGCATGATCCCCCGTAATGGCGTGATAGCTGTGGCGCATATCATCCTCGTAAGGTCGATTGTGATTGATTGCATCTGAAGGGATTCTAGGGTGAAGACAATTAATCTGAACGCAGAATCAAATCAATAGTTTTAGCAACTGCGTGGCCCAGCTTCGACAGGCTCAGCTTACCCTTCTCGGCGGACGGCTGAGCCTGTCGAAGCTGAGGTAAGATTTTGGAAAACTGTTGGTTTCAAACTAATTTGAGTTTAGGTGGCATGGCTCCCCCCTTTCAAATTGAGACAAAGCTACAAAGCCTACTTTGGATCCTCTAAAAGCGCCTCACGGATGCTTTCAAGACTGTCTCTGCGCGGTTGATGCAGCTTGCGTATCTCCCACTTGATCCCGAAATACATCAAAGGAACAAATACGGCAGGGAATAAAACCCACAAGTATTCTTGCTCAAGTATCATGAAAATCGAGAAGCCGATCATGAGTGGGACCAAGTACCACCAATACATCCGGTACCCTTGTTGGATCAGGTATTTTGTGCGGAAAATCGCTTTGTCCACCTCCCCAAGAACGGTGTTGTCAAACCGGGTTTCCTCTGTTTTTCGGCCGAAACGCTGATAAATGGTGTAAAAGGCGTACAGAATATAAGCGGCTGCCAGAACAAAGACGAAAGGATTCACATCATCGTAAATTGCGTCATACAGCATCCATCCACCGGTGCCAAAGTTGACCAGAATTAAGACCGTCTCGAAAAAAACAACCTGCCGAATCGACTTTTTCGCTTTCTTGCCAATCATCTTGTTGAGAGCAGATTGATCAATCGCATAGAGCTTCTCACTGCTTTGCTCATTCCAAATAACTTGCATGTCTTCAAACTCCATAGGATTTTTCCTAAGTTTCTAGAGCTACCTCACACGATTAATCTTCGTGATGGGTAACTTCGTTACTCTGATTTGCCGAACTAATTAAGTTAAGGAAAAGGGCAACTGAAAATGAAATCAGCAGAATCATCCAAAACGGCCGGGTAAAATCAGTCAAAAATAAAATAGAAACGATCAGGCTTAAAAACGCTGCATTTTCAGGCTTATTCATGAGGCTTTTTCTCCTTTATTTTTAATGCAAGAATCTTCACCGATGAAAAGTATTGACGAAGAAATTAAAAGAAATATCACGAAGCGTGAGTCACCAGAATTGGCCGGTGATGCCACCACACTCGCGATCAGGGTGATAGCTAAAATGACTGCCGCACCTACAACTGCTTTTTTATTTTGAAAAATGTTCATCTTGTAAACCTTTATTTTGACTGTAGTTCTTTCGATTTCCGGGTTAAATGCTGTTTGATTCGGTGAATTTTGACACCGACGTTGCTGCCGGATATGCCTAAAATGTCAGCTATTTCTTGATAGCTATATCCATCTAACATCAGTAAACAAATTGAGCGATCAATCGGTTCAAGCTGACCAATCTGCTCGTAGAGCCAAGTTAGGCGATCATCCTGCGCCTGCTGTGTGTCGCGCAGTGTGCGTTCAACATCTGCAATGGGAGATGTCTTAGGCCGCTTTTTTTCTTGGCGCACCCAGACCGTTGCCGCAAACAAAGCCACTCGATAAATCCACGTGGAAGGCTTTGACTCACCGCGAAAGTCAGGGATCGATTGCCACACCTTGACCGTTATTTCTTGAAACAGATCTTCTTGGTCGTGATCAGTGAATGCATAAGCGCGGACAATCTTGAAAAGAATGCCCTTGTGCTGGTCCAGCCACTGGTTGAAGATTTGTTGCTGCTCTTTTTCGGTCATTGTTTCAAGACCAAACTAGTTTGGTCCAAGCTAAACCCAGCTAGCCCTAAACTTGTTTAGCGAATCGATTTACATTAATTAGTATCAGCTTGG
>JBCCSO010000796.1:0-2839 GCA_039199965.1 Chloroflexota bacterium
TCACAAAATCAAACTTCTTTGATCTTGATTGCGTTTATGACCTTTTTACGTGGCGACTTATCGCTTGTACGTGATATGAACCCATTTTAAGCTGAATTCTTTCTTGAAATGGCAAATTTAAGACGATAGTCAGGTCTCCGTAATTGATTTGTAATAAACTAGAGCAAAATATTACACACTTTTTAATGTCTATCGAAGAGGAAATTAGGGTAAGTATGAACCTCAAGGATTTCAAAGTACTAACGTTTGACTGCTACGGCACATTAATTGATTGGGAGATCGGTATGTTGAATGGATTAAGACCACTGACAGATCAACTTGAATCAGAGCTAACGGCCGATCAAATTCTGGAAACACACGGAAAGTTTGAGTCAGCGCAGCAGTCTCAAACCCCATCAATGTATTATTATGATATTCTGGCCATCGTTTACAAACGGATGGCGGAGTCATGGGGCATCCCCGTTTCGTGGGATGAATGTGAAACCTACGGTCAATCTGTTCAGCATTGGCCCACTTTCCCGGATTCGCCTGACGCGCTTAAATATTTAAAGGAGCACTACAAGCTGGTCATTATTTCCAATGTAGACAATCGGAGCTTTGCTTACAGCAATGCAAAGCTAGGCGTGGCGTTTGATGCGATCTACACAGCCCAGGATATTGGCAGCTACAAACCGGCCGACCGAAATTTTGATTATATGTTGCGCAACTTAGCCACGATGGGACTAGAAAAAGCAGACATTCTGCACACGGCCGAAAGCATGTTTCATGACCACAAACCGGCTAACAAACACGGCCTCGCCAACGCGTGGATCTATCGCCGTTATGAAAAAGAGGGGTTTGGGGCCACAATGCATCCGGGTGAAATGCCGACGTATGATTTTCAATTTACGAGCATGGGGGCGATGGCAGACGCCCATCAGGCAGAATAGTGCACCTAAGACTTCGGAAGTTTTGATGGTCATCAACTTTTGAATTGATTTCAAAAACTTCCGAAGTCTACCAATAACATCATGGAACACAGATTTTTGGGCAATACGGGCATACAGGTCTCAGAGCTGTGCTTTGGCACAATGACGTTTGGCAATCCGGCCGATGAAGCAGAATCATTGGCCATGTACACCGCCTGCCGGGATGCGGGCATCAACTTCTTTGACTGCGCCAACATCTATGCCAAAGGTCGATCAGAGGAAATTCTGGGTGATCTTGTCCAAGGTCATCGGGATGAGGTGGTCATAACGAGCAAGTTCTTTTTCCAGATGGGTGATGACATCAACGGCCGGGGTGGATCGCGGCGCAATATTGTTCAATCGCTTGATGCTAGCCTGAAACGGCTCAAAACAGACTACATAGACCTGTACTTTATGCATCGGTTTGATCCCAATGTGCCTTTAGAGGAAACACTAAGAGCACTGGATGATATGGTCAAGGCCGGAAAAATCCTGCACATTGGAGCCAGTAATTATGCCGCGTGGCAGGTGGCCAAATCACTGGGCATTTCGGCCGCCAACGGTTGGTCTCGCTTTGAGTGCATTCAGCCGATGTACAACCTAATCAAGAAGCAGGCGGAAACAGAGCTTCTGCCGATGGCGATGTCAGAAAACGTGGCGGTGATTCCATATAACCCCTTGGCGGGCGGTATGCTGACCGGCAAATACGGCCGTAAAAAAGATGAGTCTGTCGTTGGTCGCCTGAATGAAAACAAAATGTATAGCGTCCGCTATGGGAATGAGGAGATGCTCGACACCGCTATTCAGTTTATTGAGTTTGCTGATGCTCAGGGACTTGATCCGGTTGCGCTAGCGGTGGCGTGGGTCAATGCCCATCCGGCCGTGACCTCTCCAATTTTGGGCGCGCGCAATGTGGATCAGCTGCAGGGCTCACTCAAGGCTGTAGACATAGACATGACGGCCGAATTGCATGGGGCGATTGCGGCTCTAACACCGCCACCAGCCTCACCAACTGGCCATGATCATGAAAGAAGATAGAGATAAGAGAAGATAGACCGTTTTGCTAAGAGGGTCTCTCTTCTCTACCTCTTGTCTTTTACTCCTCCGGAAAGAAAATCTCCTCAATCTGCATTTTAAACAAACGAGAGATTTTGAACGCCAGCGGCAAACTGGGATCGTATTTCCCCTTCTCAATAGCGTTCACCGTTTGTCTCGATACATCTAATCGCTCAGCCAGTTCCGCCTGCGACCATTCATACTCTGCCCGCAATACCCGTAATCGATTCTTCATCGGAAGCTCCACATTTATTGATACTGCCTATTCAAAATAAAACGAGCAACAACCCAAATAGCAGCCATTAGGGGCCAAACGGTAAACATGGAAAGTCTGGGCAAGCCCACCCCTTCCAAAAAACCATACGTAAAGGTCAGAAAAGCCGTGCCCGCCAGTGAAATAGCCAGCGACTTTAGCTGAAGCTCTCGTTCAAGCTCATCTGTACCGCTTAAAAAACGGACAATCGCTCGCACGGTAAAAATGATTGGAATCATCGGCAGCAGAATAACAACAAAGCGCAGAGTCGAATCTGCGAGCAGTCCGTTGGTCAGCCAAATGGCGGCAACCAACATCACCACATATGCCACAACCGAGACAATCAGCTCCCGCATATATCTTTGACTAACTGCTTTCATCGTTCACCTCTTTATTGTTTGAGTCAGATACCCCAATCACAACGCCTATCACGAGGCCCACGCTAATTCCAAGAGGCATATTTTCAATAGCCACGCCGATTGCAGTGCCGATTCCAACACCAATGGCGATCCAAGTTCCTACATTTGATTTCATGTTTTTACTCCACAACATGCTAAGTTCATTTGATATTTTGTAAAGCTCA
>JBCCSO010000797.1:0-2829 GCA_039199965.1 Chloroflexota bacterium
AAGGAAGATCAAGAAATCACCCTGCTGGTGGCCACGAGCGGAGATACGGGAGGAGCGATCGCTCACGGGTTTGCGGACATTCCTAACACGACTGTCTATGTCTTGTTCCCCAAAGGGCGGGTGAGCCGCTTGCAGGAAGAACAGCTCACACGGGTAGCCCAAAATGTGATTCCGGTTGAAGTAGATGGGGTGTTTGATGATTGTCAGGCGATGGTCAAACGTGCCTTCAATGATCCTGCGCTTGAACACCTAAACCTGACGTCGGCCAACTCCATCAGCATCGGCCGTCTGATCCCCCAAATCATTTACTATGTGTATGCATGGGCCCAGCTCCAGCGTGATGATATTGAGTTTATTGTTCCTAGCGGCAACTTTGGCAACCTGACTGGAGCCATCTTTGCGATGAAGATGGGCTTACCGTTTAACCATTTTACGGCCGCCACCAACGCCAATGATGCGGCCGTGCGGTATCAAGAATCAGGCGTTTATGACCCGCACACCACGGTTCAAACGCTTTCAAACGCCATGGATGTCGGAAATCCCAGCAACTTTGTCCGGATTTTGGAAACCTTTGGCCACGACTATGAGGAGTTCCGCGAGCACTTTGTGGCGATGTCGGTTGATGATGATACAACGATTGAGACAATGAAGCGGGTGCAGGCTGAGCACGGCTATCTTTTAGACCCTCATACGGCCGTAGGTTGGCACGTGGCTGATCAGTTGAATCTTGAGGGGCGGTTGCCCGTGATTGTGGCAACGGCTGCTCCAGTTAAATTTGCGGCCGAAATCGGGCAGGCTTCCGGCATTCAGATTGATGATACAGCCACAATTGAAAAGCTCAGCGGCCGGGAAAAACGCAAAACATCAATTGAAAATGACTATAACGCTTTGGTTCGGCTCTTAAACCAATGATCTTAATCATCACCGGGCCACCGGCCGCGGGTAAAACCACCATCGGCAACATGCTCAGCACCATTGTACCCAACTGCGCCCTGATTGATGCAGATGCGCTTCGAGCCATGGTGCGTGATCCGCATATCCCTCCGTGGCAAGGGGGTGCCGGAAATCAGCAGCTGCTATTGGGTGTTAAAAACGCCTGCACATTGGCCCGCGAGTTCCATGCCCAGCACCTCAACGTTATCATCCTTGATGTCTTAACCAATGAAAGTCGAGAGATATACGCAAACACCTTGAACGATTTAGACCTCAATTTTGTTTTGCTAATGCCATCGCTTGAAACCTGCCTGAAGCGCAACAAATTACGCGGCCAACTCCTACAGGATCAAGAGGTTGAACTGCTTTACAACTGGCAGGAGAATCTAAAAGGCATCGAGCATGTGCTTGATAACTCAACTATTCCAGCCAAGCCTGTGGCTCAAATTCTGTCGCGGGACTTCTTTTAACATCGCATTGAATAAAATATTTAAACTACACATCAGAAGTTTTAGAAACTTCCGATGTCTTGACGACCAAAATTTATTTATTCGCTCCGGCCACGCATCAGCATTACGCCAATACAGATAGACCAAATGGGACCAACCAAAATATTCGCTGTCAGCCCGATTAAGCTCAAGGCTTCGATATTAAACATGTTGCCAACTGTGTTCAGGATCAGAAAGAGTCCAACCACCATTGACACGATGCCCAGTCCGTTTAGTTTAGATCGCAGATAAGAACCCATCCCTAAAAACCAAACTGCACCTACAAAATTTTGCAAGACTCCGTGCAGCCCTTCACCCGCAATCGTATTGACTACCTGAAAATCTAGAACCAAGACTTCCTGCTGAGCAGCCGTGGCCGTTCCATATTGCTCCATCAGAAAGGGCCATGCGCCGGCAAATATTGCAGAACCGGCCGCACCCAATAGCATGTACATCAATCCACCAGCGGTAAAAAGCTGTGCAAAACCAGAACCATCAGATCCCACCCATCGATAGAGTAAAAGGGCGAGCGGCATTAAAAACAGATAGTTGCCCAGCATATTCAGCCAATAGCTCCACCGAATAAAACTGGCGGCCGCAGCACCTGACGCAATTAAGGCAGATGGGTCTGAAAATACCTCAAAATCCCACCCAACTCCCATCAATCCAACAACCAAACTTAGCAGCGCAAAAATACCAGCAATCATCGCCAGCATTCCCACAACATTTTGGTATTTTTTATTCAAACTCATTTTTCTCCTTAAAACTAGAATGGATCCATCAAACTGATAGTGTTTGATGGATCCACTCTGCAGACTTAATCGGTTCGTTCTAGCAGTTTAAACCTACATGCCGGTCAAAATCAGATCGGCGCATTTCTCGCCAATCATGATGCTTGGATTGTTGGTGTTGGCATTCACAATCGTCGGCATAATCGAAGCGTCAGCCACACGCAACCCTTTCACACCGTGCACCTGCAAACGATCATTGACCACCGCCATTGGGTCATTTCCCATCTTGCAGGTGCCTACAGGATGGTAGATCGTCTGGGTGTAGTTGCGCACAAATTCAGTCAGCTCTTCATCGGTTTGAACGTCAGCGCCGGGCAAATGTTCTTCACCCCGATAATCGTCAAAGGCGGCCGAATTCAAGATTTTGCGCGAAATCTTAACCCCTTCAACGATCACTTTAACATCGTGCTCATCTCCTAAGAAATTAGGGTCAATCATAGGAGCATCGGTTGGATTTGCCGAGTTAAGCTTAATTGAGCCAATGCTCTTGGTCCCCACAATTCCGGGCAGCATTGTCATGCCATCCCCTTCCGGATTGCCAAAGCCATGATCAATAAACCACGTAGGGCCAAAGTGGAATTGCAGCTCAGGGGCCGAGGCATCTGGATCAATTTTCA